>JBBTZE010000033.1:2865-7412 GCA_038061545.1 Patescibacteria group bacterium
TTTTCGGACTCGAGGAATTTGTCTTTAAATTTTACGTCTGGTGGAAATGTAAAAACTTTTGCATAACCTCTCTTAACAAGTTCATCATTCACAAACTCATTATCAATAAAAACGTAGCGAAGAAGCCGGCCGTATTTGTCAGTTTCGCTAATATCTTTTTCCAGTCTAACGGTTTTCCCTAAAACCAAATTTTCATTTTCTTTTTTTGCTTCCAGTGAACCACACTCAACTTTTGGATAAACTTCCGAAGTATCAATCCCAATATAACGAACATTTTCTCCACTCTCTATTTGAATCGTATCTCCATCAAAAACTTTTGTAACTTTTGCGTAAGTAGCTTGATTATTCGAAACAAAAGTCGGATTTGGAGAAGAAACTGTTCGAACAACTTCTGCTGATTTAAAAGAATTGAGAAAGTACCCGATTAGTATTAGGCAGATTACGATTAATAAATATGAACTAGTTCTTTTTAAATTTCTTTTGAATTTCATCCCAAGTAACCAATATTGGAACTGCAACGAATGGAGAGGAATAAGTCCCCGAAATTGTTCCCACAAGAAGCGCTACCGAGAACCATTTTACAGTTTCCCCGCCCATCAAAATTAATGCAATTAGCATGAACATGATTGTAAAAGAATTATTGAGTGATCTAACCATTGTTTCACTCAAGGCTTTATTTGCAAGTTCATATATATTGCCGCTGAATTTCTTTTGGGATTCGCGGATACGGTCGTAAACAACAATTGTGTCGTGAACTGAAAAAGAAAGGATTGTAAGCATTGCTGTAACAAACAAGAAATCAACTTCTGCGCCAAAAAAGTGGCCAAACAAAGAAAACATTCCAAGAAGAACTAAGGAGTCGTGAAGTGTGGCCAAAGTAGCCGAAATTCCAAATTTAATGCTTTTGAATTGATATGCCACCCAAAGAAGAATTAGGGATGCAGATACTGTTAAGGCGATTACAGTTTTTTTAATTAACTCTGGACCGATGGATGGTCCAACATTTTCGAATCTTATTTCAATTGCCCCCTGGCTTCTGAACTGCGATCTTGTTTTTTCTGCTTCACTGCTTTCAGCTGGAGAATATCTAAAAATCTTGGTTTCACCGCTTTTGATTTTATACTCTGCAACAATTCCACCTGTAAAATCTATTCCAAATTTAAAACCCCATTTGACCATAGAAAAAATTCCGGCAATAAGAACAGTTCCGGAAATCAACAAATAAAGCCAACGATATTTCATCCAATTTATCATATTTTTTTCCTTTCTCTAATAAATAGTCTTAATAAATTCCTACTTACAAAAAGTCCTGTGAACAAAGATATCGCAATTCCCAAAGCGAGTGTAATTGCAAATCCGCGAACAGGGCCAGAGGTATGGAGGAAGCTCCAGTCAAGTGGGTTGGCGAGAATAAATGCTGTAACAAGTGTAGCAACGTTCGCGTCACGAATTGAATCCCAAGCGCGTCCAAATGAAACTTCCAAAGCGTCCGTTATGTTTCTTTTTGCTTTTTCTTCCTTAAACCTTTCAAATATTAGGATGTTACTGTCAACCGCCATTCCAACAGAAAGCATAAATCCGGCAATTCCGGGAAGTGTTAGGGTTACGGGAATCAATTTATAAAGCGCCAATGTAATAAGTCCAAAAATAATAAGCCCGATATCTGCAACAAGTCCCAATGGTCCATATGACAAGAACATAAAAAGTGAGACCATTAAAATTCCAACTGTTCCCGCCGTAATGCTTTTTTGGATTGATTCGCCTCCCAGTGTTGCCCCAACTGTTCTTTCCTCAACTAAGGTAATGGGGACCGGTAAGGCCCCCGCATTAAGCTGGATTACAGTTTTTTTAGCCTCATCAATTGTAAAAGAGCCTGTAATTTGAGCGCTTCCTCCTGTAATTGTTTCTTGAACTACGGGAGAGGAGATTATTGTGTTATCAAGGATAATGGGAAGGGGTTTACCGATATTTCTTTCTGTAATCTTTGCAAACTTGTTCCCGCCTTCTTTTGTAAAAGTAAGTGAGATACTTGGTTTGCCGTTGTTGCTATCAAAAACCACCTGTGCATTTTGCAAATCAGCTCCCGTTAAGTCTGTTGGGGTCAAGGTTGTAGATGGGGTTGCGTCTTTTTCTTTAGCTGGTAACATGGTCTCCTCATAAAACGTTAGCTGAGCCGTTTTACCTATTAAGTTAATTGCCTCTTTTGTGTCTTTTATTCCGGGGAGTTCAACAATAATTCTGTTTTTACCATCAAAATTTGCGGTTTGAACTGAGGGTTCCGATACTCCAAAAAGATTTACTCTTTTTTCGATAACGTCGCGTACACCCATAAGCGCCGAGCTTTTTTTGTCATCTGAAAGCTTGCTCACATCAGCATCAAAAACCAGGTGGCTTCCCCCAGCCAAATCAAGACCCAGCTTAAGATCAAATTTTCGGGCTACTTGAAAGTTTCCAATACTAAAACCCAAATCATATCTTCTAAAAGTCTTTCCAAATAACGTAAAACTCTGAGGCAAGCTTATATAAAGTGCCCCAATGGCTATTGTTAAGATGAAAACCAATTTCTTGAAGATTGTAGGCATATTAGCTAACCAAGTCTTCCTCGTCGCCAATAATCATAACACGGCCTCCTGCGAGTATGCCAAGAAGGAACGGATCTCGTCTTTTCTTTCTAAACTCCAGCTCATCCCTGCTCATTGCGGTATAGTTAATTTCGCGTCCCAGTTTACTCTCTTCAACGCGGATGAGAGATGCAAGCTCAGGAAGAACTACGTCGCCTACGACTAATATATCAACATCTTCCTCGCGCTTTCTGTCCTTTCTTCTTACAAATTTACCGGAAAACATTATAAAAGATACTTTTCCTATTTTATTTTTATCTTCGATCAGGGATTTTCCAAGTCCGGTTGTTTTTGCAACAATTGAAATAATATCTCCGTAAAATGTATGATCTGGCCGAAGTGAATAGTAAACACGGTTTCCTCTGGGTTCTTTCCTTAATATTCCATCGCTTTCCAATTTTGTAAGCTCACGTCTAACAGCATTTATTTCCTCCTTAATTTCCCGAACAACCCCTCTTACATGATAAATCTCCTTGAGATTGGAGAAAAAAAGTTCCAAAATTTTTATCCTAACTTTCGAGGTAATAATATCAGAAAGATTAGCCATTTCGTTTGGGGCAGGACGAATTTACTAATTAATAATTGACAGTGTTTCCGGCAGGAACTAGCTCAACCCAGATAGGTCCTCTGTTAAACGATATCTCCTTGTCATTTTTATCATAAAATACTTCCCTGTCAAGTTGCGAACTCTTTTTCCAAGTTCCTTCTATTACCTCACCGTTTTGAAATATTAAAGCCTCCCCTGATCCCACAACTTCATAATACAAGTGTTTTTCGGTGTCTACCGGCCCCTTTTCCTTTGCAAACATAATGACGACACTACTGGCCGCAAGCTGTGGTTTATCAAATTCATGATCAGTGTGGGCCTTTCCACCGTTAAATCTTTTATAGGAGTTTGTGGACGGGTCAAACTTCCATTCAACATCATAGTCCTGCCAGTTATCCCAAAACTTAAAGGCTATGTTTGTTGCAGTTGGAGAAGAAACTGCTTTTCCGTCTGCGAATTTCCATTCTATAAATCCTTCTGTCCATGGTGTTCCCGACTTGTCCTTATAATTAAATCCGCGCTTAGCAGCCTCTTTATATGTTTCATCAAGGTCTGCAACCACAGAATGCTCCCAAGCAGAAGGCTCGCTGCCAAGCCTGTATTGATCACGAACTACAATTGGGTATCCAATGTTGAACCCTCCATCAAAATCGTTACCGTATTGTCCATTTCTCCAACCTAAGGCGTCAAGCGCTGCATAAGCGTCAACTGTTTTATCGACTTGTCCTCTTGGTTTAGCTCCACCAGGACAGGTATTGCAAAAATTGTTTGCGCCACCCTGATGTAAATAAATTGGATTTTTCCCGTATCCTGCCGTCAAATTAACATAATAAATTCGGGCACTTCTAATTGGGGCTGCTTTAACCAAATCAGCCGCAGTATCGCAGTAAAATATGCTTAGGAAACGGGTAATACCCCCTTCAGCAACAGCCTCATAAACCACATCTGCACGGGATAGTCCCGATTGAGGCCTTGCTTCAGTTGAGTTTTCAATCATTGTTGCAATTGGGCGCCGCCCCTTCCAAATATTTTCTTCTGCTTTTGTAAACATTTTTCCGTTTATTGGGCATTCTGAGACTTTTGGAAGACTAAGATTGATTCTGGACTTTTTGGAACCTGCGGCTGATTTTGAAACAGACGAATTACCTACAAAATAGGAAAAAACCAGAACAGAAATTCCAGTTGTAATTAAAAATAGACCAATAAAACTGGCCCATATTGTAAATTTTTTAGATTTTAAAAAATCAAATTTGTACATCATTTTTTCTGCGCAATCGCCACTGCCTTTTTCTCCTCAACTGATAAATCACTAGCTGAACTTCCTTTTTTTATTTCCTTCATAAACTAATACGTCAACCCTGAAATCTCCGACAGGAGTA
>JBBTZE010000034.1:0-3624 GCA_038061545.1 Patescibacteria group bacterium
ATTAATAATGGCCTTTTCTTACCGAAAGCTTCAAAGATTGCGGCCGTTAAAAAGAATGCGGACGTTATCTGACTCAAATACCAAACGGATCCAGTTGCCGCCTCATACCAAATAATTGATCCAAAGCCAATTAAAAGACCGGACCAAATGGCAAGTTTTAAATCCTTTTTTATTCTAAAAGAAAGGAGCATTGTAAAAACAACTAAGCCTGCGCCAATCAAATGCGCCAAAATTTGCTGTTCAAAATTTTTGAAAAAGTACACAAATGGCATCAGTAAAATTGCAGGCATTGGCGGTTGAATGACATAAAACCGGCCATATGGACCGGGTACAAGCTCCGAGAGCCATGGGGGAGGTTCTGTTATATAATATTTTCCTTGGAGAAATGCCGTTGAAAGTCGGGTAAAATAGTCATAAGGAGTTTTTCCGGCAGAGGTCCAAAAATAAGTGATAAAAGCTATAGTTAAAAAGGTAAAAACCAGTTTCTTCATACCCAATATTGTATATGTTTTACTCTTGGGATTGGTAGTAAGACTGACGTTTTCCGGTTTTGGAACTCTTGAGCTGGACCATGGGACTTTCGTTGCCTGGAGCGCAAGTCTTTTTGAAAATGGATTTAGTGCATTTTATAATAACTGGAGCGATTATCTGCCCGGATATCCTTATGTTCTTTGGGTTTTGGGAAAAATAAATGCTTTTAATATAGTTCCTCAAGTACTTCTTTTTAAACTTCCGGCGATTTTGAGCGATCTTATCTCGGGATACTTAATTTACAGGATTTTAAGGGAATCCAAGGGAACCAAATTGGCGCTTATAGGTGTCTGCATTTATATTTTTAACCCCGCAATATTTGCAAACTCCGCACTTTGGGGACAGGTGGATAGTTTTATCGCACTTTTTTCAATTCTTTCTATTTATTTGCTACCTGACAATTTTATTCTTTCAGCAGTCAGTCTTTCTATTGGAACTTTAATTAAGCCTCAAGTTGCATTTCTTGTTCCCTTAATTATCTTAATAATGATTCGGTATAAGTTTAGTTTTAAAAAAATACTAGCTTATGGATTTGTCGGTTTGTTCATTTTTATTTTAATGTTTTTGCCATTTAAAAATGAGCCGAATCTTTTCAATTTTATTATTAGTAGACTTACACTTTCCGCCAATCAGTATCCTTATACTTCCGTTAACGTTTTCAACTTCTGGGGACTTTTTGGGCAATGGAAGCCGGACAATTATTATTTTCAGTTTGGAGGGTATATAACTTTTTTGGTGTCCTTCGCCTTTTTATCTAAAAAACTTTGGAAAGCGCAAGACTTTGAATATAAAGTAGCTGCTTTCATTTTTGCATTTACAGTATTATTTTTTACCAGAATGCACGAAAGACACATGCTTCCACTTTTTGCTCCCTTAACAATTTTGGCAGCGGGAGAGTTTGTATATCTTATCCCTTTGGCGGGATTTTCATTGGTCTATCTTCTTAATCTTTTCTATTCTTACAAATGGATTAGTGAAAATTTTCTAGTTTCCTTTGATCCTTTTCCTGTAATTATTTTAGGACTGGCTTCTTTTTGCATAATGCTATTTGCTATGGTTAATCTGACCAAAATAAAAGCGATGATTAAGTCGATATTTGAGTTTTTCAATAAAGGTAGGCGTAGTGTTAGTGAAGATTTGCCAAAAATAAAGTTAAGCCAAAAAATAATTAAAGCCATTTTGGTGCTGATATTAACTTTTGCATTTATAACAAGAATTTATAATCTTGGGAACCCCACCAAAGAATATTTTGATGAGGTTTACCACGCATTCACCGCAAAAGTAATGATGCATACTGACGCCAACAAAGCTTGGGAATGGTGGAATACTCCCCCCGAGGGATTCGCATATGAATGGACACATCCACCACTGGCCAAACTTGGGATGGCCCTCGGCATGAAACTGTTTGGCGAGAATTCGTTTGGTTACCGATTTCCAGGTGCCGTCCTTGGAACTCTCTCTATTTATTTAATTTACTTGATTGCAAGACACTTATTTAAAGACGAGTTGGTAGGGCTTCTTTCTGCGGCCGTTTTTTCACTTGATGGACTCCCGCTTGTGATGAGTAGGATTGGAATGAATGACTCGTATTTTTTGTTCTTTGCGCTTCTTTCCATTTACATGTTCATGCGGAGCAAAAACTTATTATCGGCGCTTGCCTTTGGACTTTCCTTGGCGTCAAAATGGAGTGCAATTTGGGCCGTCCCAATACTTGGAATCATTTGGCTCAGGCGCAGCTTTAAAGGCCAGGCCTTTAAAGTATCGGCTTTTAGACCTCTCTTCTGGTTTTCACTTTTACCCTTTACCTTTTATCTTTTAACTTATCTTCCCATGTTTTTGACAGGGCATGATTTATCTACTTGGTGGGGAATGCAGAAACAAATGTGGTGGTATCACACAGGACTAAAGGCCACCCACCCATATACATCAATGTGGTGGAGCTGGCCATTTTTAATACGGCCGGTATATCTTTACACAAGTGATGAGGTTGGAGGTTTTGTTGCCCGCATTTATGCAATGGGAAATCCGTTGGTATTCTGGTTTGGACTTTCATCGGTAATCACAGGATTTATTTATGCACTTATAGAAAAAAACAAAAAGATTGGATTTATCGTATTTTCATACCTCATATTTTTTGTACCATGGGCTCTTTCACCACGCATTATGTTTTTCTATCACTATCTTCCGTCTGTTCCTTTTTTGGCAATAGCATCGGGATACGTCCTTCGCCGAAACCCTAAATTAATATTGGGATATTTGTTTATTGGGTTATTGGTATTTATTTACTTCTATCCCCACTGGGCGGGACTTCAGATTCCACTTTGGCTCGACAAATCTTATTATTGGATATCATCCTGGAGATAATCTACCCGCCAAGTTAGAGGGCGAGTAGCAACGACCCCAATATTACCATTACGCCAATCCATGCTCCAGCAACAGTTGGCCAATCGACTCCCGATTGTGGAAGCTCGGCAAGGGGAGTTCCGGTCGGTTTGGGAGTAGGTGTTGCAGTTGCGCAGATACAGTCAGAATCTGTTTGGCAAGCAGTGTTTCTACAGTTTCCTGTGGTTGCTCCGGTTGCAATGTAGCACATCAAGTTAGATGGGCATCCTGAGTTGGCGGTACAGCTTGTGTTGCACTGGGCAACTGGCGTTTGGGTTGGGGTGGCAGTTGGAGTCGCGGTAGGAGTTCCAGTTGGCGTACCCGATGGCGTGGCAGTTGGTGTTGCGCTTGGAGTTCCCGTTGCAAGTGTAAAGTCTAGGATACAAGTTGATGCAATCGCAGGTGGTGCCGTTGGGATTTCTTGTGCTGCGGGTTTACTGGACGGACTTATTGGTGAAATGGAAGTTTGCCTTAATTGATAAAGCCTGATTGCCGTAAAAATGGCAACCCCGGCCAAAACAAAAGTTGCCAAAATAATTATTATTGTTGCTACTTTTCCTTTAAAGACGTTCTTCATGTTTTTGTTTTTCTAATATCTAATTTCTAATCACTAATTACTGTTCTCATTTCCACCCTAAAGTTATATGATGAATCTGGGCTGTAACATTAAACGTTGTAGCTCCTATCGGAATATTATATAGCTGACAATAA
>JBBTZE010000035.1:0-2754 GCA_038061545.1 Patescibacteria group bacterium
GATTATCTGGAATTTGTGGAAACTTCAAGAAAAAGGAGAATGTGATCATAGTCTTATAGTTTTTCTTAAAAATAAACCACTCTCGGATATGCCGAAGGAAAAGCAAAACTTCAAGTATAAAGTTCTTCGGGGTGGTGGGAGATGGATTTTAACTAAACTAATGCCCTATCTGTTTTTTGCCAAGGAGAAACCAGACGTTTTATTCTCCCCAAGTCACTATACTGTGCCGTTTTCACCCGTTCCCCGCATTTGTTCAATTATGGACCTGGGATACCTCGAATTTTCGGGCCAATTTACAAAAAAAGTGTTTTGGCAGTTAAAATGGTGGACTGCTATATCAATCTATGTATCAAAATATATCATTTCGATATCTGAGAGCACAAAGAAAGACATTGTACGACATTATAAATTTGCTTCCGGAAAAGTTTATGTCACTCCACTTTCCCACGACATTACGCTTGAGGATTTAAAGGTAGACAATAACGATGTGCGACGTGTCAAAAAAAGGTACTCCATAGTTGATGACTATGTGCTGTACATCGGAACCTTGAAGCCAAGTAAAAATATCGAAGGCTTGATCGAAGCTTTCTCCAGATTCCAGATTCATGATTCTAGATTCCAGTTAGTGATTGCTGGTAAAAAGGGCTGGATGTATGATCCAATAATGAAAAAAGTCACTGATCTTGGCCTTGCCGACCGAGTAATATTTACAGACTACGTAACTGATGCTGACAAAATGGCTCTCAGACTTGGGGCAAAAGTGTTTGTCCAGCCGTCTTTTTGGGAGGGATTTGGGATTGATACACTGTCTGCGATGTATATGGGTATTCCAGTTGTTGTATCTTCTGCGGGATCACTTTCGGAAGTTGTAGGGAGTGCAGGAATTATGGTTGATCCGCAAAACACAGAAAGCATTGCCCAGGGCATCAGAAAGGTTCTCACAATGAGCCAAAAGGAATATAATAAGCTAGTTGCGGCAGGGATTGCACAGGCCAGCAAGTTTTCTTGGGGAAAAACGGCCAGGGAAACACTAAAAATAATTACAAAAGTAAATAACTAAAATGAAGACATTTTTTAAAGACAAAACAGGTAAACAATTAACAGAAGGTGAAGCTGTTTCAAAAATATCAAACCGTTTATATAATTACTGGCTTGATTTTAGGATAATGCTTCTCAGGTGGATTGGATATTTACCTTTTCATTCAATAAGAAAGCTCAAATACAGATTTTTCGGAATTAAAATTGGCAAAGGTTCAACTATTCACATGTGGGCCAACTTCTTTGATCCAAGGAATATTGTGATAGGGGAGGATACGATAATTGGTGATCATGCATTTTTGGATGGCCGTGCAAAGCTTACAATTGGAAATCATGTGGATATAGCCTCAAGTGTAATGATTTATAATTCCGAACACAATCTTAATTCTCAAGGGTTTGAAGCTCGTGAAGAACCAGTTGAAATAGAAGACTATGTTTTTATTGGTCCAAGGGTAATAATCCTCCCAGGAGTGATAATTGGGAAAGGGGCGGTTGTTGCAGCTGGGGCGGTTGTAACAAAAGATGTCCCCGAATTTGCAATAGTGGGAGGAGTTCCTGCAAAAGTGATCGGAGAACGTACTAATAAAAATCCGGGGTACAAACTTGGCCGTGCAAGACTGTTTCAGTAATGAATAAACCTGCAAAAATTATATTTGCTGTCTTTGGAATACTGCTTTTCGTTTATTTAGCGCTTCCCGAACCCTCATTTCCAAAAGGTTTGTGGGATTTTGTTGAATCAACTCAGCCCGCAGATAAAGAGACACCTTTAAGGCGTGGATATTATACAAACACTACCCGTGAGCAGTTAATGAGCCATTTTACCCGTGAATTTAATTGGGGAATAGTTCTTAACTATCCTCCCGAGGAGGCACAAACCCTGATCCGCGATCAGACCAAGGCCACATTTTTACAAGAAATTGTGCATCCGATGCGTGAATCATTGTTTATAAATGGATATAGGCCGCAATCAGACAAAGAGATTTTGGAAGCCGGAGGAGTACGTTACGAGAGTAAAGTGATACTAAAGTATGTTGGCTCAAATTTGTTATTGAGACTTTTGATAGGGATTGCAACACTATCTCTACTTTGGATATTAATAAATGAATTGGTCAATGTTTTAAAACCCTGAAAAATGGATCTCTCGATAATCATAACAAGTTTTAATACAAAGAGTCTTCTAACTTCATGTATTAAATCTATTAAAAAAAATACTTCAGGAATTGACTATGAAATTATAGTAATCGATAACGCCTCAGCCGATGGGTCAGCACAGGCGGCAAAAGGTTTGGGAGCAAATATAATAGTAAACAATGACAATCTGGGTTTTGCTATAGCAAACAATCAAGGAACCAAAGTGTCAAAAGGAGAATATGTGCTTTTTCTTAATTCGGATACTGAAGTCAAGAACAATGTATTAGGAGAAATGGTTTCTTGGATGAGAAAAAATCCGAAAGTTGGGGTGACAACGTCTGCACTTAACAATAAAGATGGGAGCTTGCAGGCAACTGGTGGGTATTTTCCAACATTAATGCGAGTTTTTTCATGGATGACAATACAGGATATTCCGTTGGTTGATAAGTTTATCAAACCATTCCACCCGCTCCATTCGAAGTCCTTTTTTTCAAAAGGTGATAGCTTTTATAAAGCAAAAAAAGAGATTGATTGGGTGACTGGTGCGTTTTTGATGACAAGGAAAGAGCTACTGGATAAAGTTGG
>JBBTZE010000036.1:0-3219 GCA_038061545.1 Patescibacteria group bacterium
TAAGCATTGCGTATGCTCCCCAAAGTCCTGAGAGTCCCACAGCCGCATAAATAATCATTACAACTGTTGGCCATTTACCAAATACCATACCAACTAAATCAAAATTGAGTACGGACATGAAGCCAACTTCGAGTGCTCCCAATACCACCAACCATTTGGACAGTGTCTTTAATTTCATAATACTCACCTCCGCCTAAGAGATAGCGCCCTTGGCGCATCTCATGGCGCCACGTTGGATGCTTTAGCTATCCAACTGTGGCATATATTTAACAATAGCACATTTTATTTCCTTACATCAATGCTTCAATTCCCGGAAGAGTTTTTTTGGTAATAAATTCAATCATTGCCCCCCCACCAACGGAAATCCAATTAAACTTATCTCCCAAATTCATCTGAGAAATAACATTTAATGTATCCCCTCCGCCTGCAACTTTAAAAGCAGGTGACTCAGAAACCGCTCTAAATACTTTTTCCGTTCCCTGTTTGTGCCCTCCATCTTCATATTTTCCAAGAACTCCCGCTAAAACAATGGTTTTAGCTTTAAGAATTTCTTTTTCAAATCTCTCGATAGTGTTTAGGGTTATGTCTTCTTTGTCCATATTAAGGTTCCCGACTATAACTTTTTTGCCATCTCCTTGAAGCCTTACACTTTCAAGCGCTGCATCCCCCAAAAACTCGGGGAGCCTCCCCCCAACCAAAACTTTGTCGGCAAGAACGGATAGCGGTTCGATCATTTCTAATTTATCCTTTTTAATACCTGAAATAATAATTAGAAGTGGTCTTTTTGGATTTTCAATAACTTTACTCAAGTTCTCTACCTCTTTTTCAAATCTAAAACCTATTGCATGGGGAAGAAGTTTTGGAAGCCCAGCAATCGATGCGTGATTTCTGTGGCTTGATCCAAAAGCTTCGTTTACATAAATATCCCCTAAACTGGCCAACTTCTTTGCATATTCAGGGTCATTACTCTCTTCTCCCTTCTCAAATCTCAAATTCTCGTGAACGATAGCCCCCCATTTATTAAAAATGGGCTGAAATGGCTTAAGACTCAAACTCTCGTTAACCTTTCCATCGGGCCGGCCTTTATGGGCCAAGATAATAATCTCTGCACCTTTTTCTTTTAAATAATCTAAAGTTTCAAATGAAGATTTTATTCTTAAGTCATCTGGATTCGGATTAGTATCCAAATCCAACCTAAGCAAAACTTTTTTGCCGGCTACATCAAGTGAGGTTAGTTTGGGCAGGTCCATAACTTAAGTCTAGCAGTTTGTAAAATTAACTTAAACCCTCGTAAATAAATTGTTTTATCAAAGTCTGATACGGAATATCTTTCTTGTGTGCTCTCATTTTAACTCTATCCAAGAGTGAGTCCGGAATTCTTATTGTAATGGGGCTAGATGTGAGTTTTAAATTAGGAAAGACCCATCTTTCCATTTTGGAATAATCCACGTATTCAGTAGAGTCGACCCTTTGCCAAAATTTGCTTTCTTCGGCTTCAGTTTTAAATTTGGGGATCTTTTTTAGCTTTTTCATATTTCTCCACCTCCTCTCTATGCATTCTTCTTGCTGAAATAACTCGAACTTTATAATTTCTAAGGGTAAAAACTACAAAAAGATTTTTTTCGTCATTTGTTCTACCTAAAATAATAAATCTTTCTTCTTTTTGAGAATGTTTTACATCAGGAACTATATACGATTTCTCGCTTACAAACACTTCCTCTGCTTCTTTGGGTGTGATGCCGTGTTTGATGGAACTTTTATCTAAATTTCCGCCATCCCATTCAAAGCTGATTTGCTTACCCTTGACTCTCATTGTACATATGATATATGTACATTATCTTTCTGTCAAGGCCTAATGGTTGACATTCACACACACACAACCTAGAATACCGATCATGACGGAAGAAATTCAGGGAAATTATAAATGTGCAAGGAAGGGTATGGGTGTTATGGTCACTCAGCCACGACCAGGGCAGACACAAAAGGCGCTTATTACTGAAGCCCACATTGAAGCTGAAAAAACCCAATACGACTGCAACCAGGGAACATTTAGGTCCTGTCCTCCAAATTGCCAAATAGCAACACTTATCGAAAAAACGAAAAAACTTGCTACTCCACACCATCCATATATTGAAGACTAATTATTCGCTTCGATTTTTTCAATCTCTTCCAACCGATCTTTATATCTCTCTTTACCGGAGAATTTGGTCTCGAGGAATGCAATTAACATTCCCTTTGCTTCCTTTTCTGTTGTGAAGTCAGCGGCAATCACAAGAATATTCATGTCATCATCACTTCTTCCGGCTTTCACTTGAAGTACTGATTTTCCAATTGATGAGCGGATGCCGTCAAATTTGTTGGCAACAACATCAACCCCCACCCCACTTCCACACAAAAGGACCCCTCGTGAACCTTCATTGTCTCGTACCATGAGGGCAACTTGTTCCGCATACTTTGTATAATCATCGGACAAATCGATCGAATTTGCCCCCAAATCTGTAAATTCGTACTTAAGCTCATATAACCATCTGGCAATTTTTTCTTTTAAGACAAACCCCCTATGGTCGGCGCCTATGTAAATTTTCATATTACTTAAACCCTTCTATTAATTCTAAGATCGCAGTTCTTGGATCACTTGAAATAACAATACTGGAGGCAACCGCAAAACCGACTGCTCCAAGTTCTAAACTTTTTTTAACATCGTCAGCCGTCCTAATTCCTGCACCGACAATAAGTGGAATCCCAGCTAGCTTGGCAACTTCTGCAGCCTCTTTTATTACTTCTGGTTTTGCAGTTGAAACAGAAACAGTTGAGGAGCCTACCAGCTCTGCTGGTTCGTAGGCTAAATAGGTTGGGCTTAAAGAAGTAATGTTTTTAAGCTCGGCTATATCGTTTGCAAAAATCAGGGTTTTTAAGCCCGCGCTTTTTGCGCGGTCGCTAGCCTTTGCAAGTTCTTCAAAGTTGACAAATTTCATCTCAGAATGATTTAAAAAAGTTCCCACCGCCCCATCCTCAAGTACCGCTTCAGGAACGATTGAGCCTGTGTGTGCTCCAAACTCAACTGCATCAACTTTTTGGGTCCAAACTTCAAGAGTGGTCGAAGCAACAATTTCCTTTACGTCTACGGCTTGAACAACGGGGACGATTTTTATCTGAGCTTCGTGGGCAACTGCCTCTAATATCTTGGTCAACTCAACGGCCTTTTGTCCAGTTCCCTGT
>JBBTZE010000037.1:0-4909 GCA_038061545.1 Patescibacteria group bacterium
AATGGTTAACGGCAAGAAACTCAACATTCCTTCATACGACGTTAAAATCGGGGATGTTGTGGCCCTATCTTCCAAAGCCTCAGAAATTCCGGAAGTCAAAAAAACAATGGGAATTGCCGATCTTTTAATTCCTTCTTGGATTGAGAAAAAGGGTGGAGCAGGTAAGGTTATTCGTGAGCCAAAAAGAACAGACGTTCCTGAGCCTATTAGCGAGCAGGATATCGTTGAGTTTTACAGCCGATAATCCGTGGTTGAAAATACGCTCGCGGGGATGTAAAATACCCCAATAGTCCCGTAGGGACTTAATTTTTTGAAGGGTGGTGATTTATGAACGAACCAATATTTGAAATAAAAGAAGAAAAGAAAGAGAAAAACTACAGTAAAATCGTAGTTTCTCCTTTGGAGCAAGGTTTTGGACTTACACTTGGAAACTCTTTAAGACGCGTACTTTTGACAGGCCTTTCCGGATATGCGGTTACTTCAGTTAAAATTGCTGGAGTTAAGCACCAATTTTCTACCCTAGCGGGTATGAAGGAGGACATTGTTGAATTTGTACTCAATCTTAAAAAAGTTAGATTTTCAGGCACTTCCGACAAGGTAACAAAAGGAACCATTGAAATGTCAAAAGGTGGAACAGTTTCTGCCTCCGATATTAAAATTTCGGGACCTTTGAAAGTTGTTAATACGGACCTCACTTTGGCCAATGTTGATAAAGGATCAAAGTTCTCAGCTGAAATCTCAATCGAAAAAGGAGTAGGCTACTCCCCAGCCGAAGAGCGATCAGTTGACTCAATTGGTTTAATTCCGGTTGATGCATCATTCTCTCCAGTCAAAAGAGTTAGCTACAAAATTGAAGAAACACGCGTTGGACGAGTTACAAATTATGACAAGTTAACTTTGGAAGTCTGGACAGATGGAGCAGTTGAAGGAATTACTGCCGTTGTCGAATCTGCAAAAATTTTAGTTTCATATTTCAACCAAGTAGTTACTCCAAAGAAAGTAGTCAAAAAAGCTGAAGAAGTGGTAAATGAATTGGGACTTGTGGGAAAGCTTTCGGTTGAAGAAATCGGACTTCCAACAAGAGTTGCCAATGCTTTAATCAAAGCAGGACATGAAACAGTTGAAGAACTTGTTAATGCCAAAAAAGACGACTTGGTAAAAGTACGAAACTTGGGAGAAAAGTCGCTTAAGATTATTGCTGCCGCGCTTGGCACGAAAGGAGTTGAGTTTTCACCCAGATGATAAAGAAAGTGTTTGGTAGAAAACTTTCAAGGAGCAGGCCCGCAAGGGAAGCTTTGTTTTCAACTTTGGTTGCATCCTTGATTTCTGTTGGCAAAATCAAAACTACTAAGGCAAAAGCCAAGGCCGTTCAGGGTGAAGCCGAGAAAATGATCACTTTGGCCAAAAAAGGCACACTTTCTGCTCGTAGGATGGCGCTTTCCAGGCTGGATAATTCCAAAGAAGCAACCCACACTCTTTTCCATAAAGTTGTTGGGGCTTTTTCAAATCGCAACTCAGGCTACACAAGAATTACCCCGGCTCCATCCAGAAAAGGTGACAATGCACAAATGGTAACTCTTTCTTGGACTGAGAAAATTGATATGACTGAGAAAAAAGTGGAGAAAGTCAAAAAACCAAAAGTTCAAAAAGCAAAACCCAAAAAATGAAAACCTTATGAATATGAAGACATACCAACCAAATGTTAAAACAATGAAAAGATCCTGGCACTTAATCGATGCTGATGGGAAAGTTTTGGGAAGACTTGCAACAAATGTTGCCCAACTTTTGACCGGGAAACTTAAGTCCACTTATTCAGAAAACTTGGATAGTGGCGATAATGTTGTAGTTATCAACGCAGAAAAAATAAAAGTAACAGGAAGAAAAGCAGAGCAAAAAGTTTATAGAAGGCACTCCGGCTACCCGGGTGGGTTCAAGGAAAGAAGTTACAGACAAATTATGGAAACATTTCCGGAAAGAATAATTGAGAATGCAGTCAACGGAATGGTTCCTGACAACCGTCTCAAAAGCCCAAGAATGAGAAGACTTAAAGTTATCGTCGGATCCAAAAATCCATACGCAAACAAATTTAATTAAAAAATGGCAAAAACTAAAAAAGTAGATTACACATACGCAGTAGGAAAAAGAAGAACAGCAGTTGCTAGGGTCAGGCTTTTCCGTGGAAAAGGGGAAAATACAGTAAACGGCAAAGAATTCAGCAAATATTTTGAAGGAGAAGTCGCACAAAAACTTATTGCAAGGCCATTTGGAGTTACGGAAACTTCCGATAAATATTACTTTAGCGCCAGGGTCGTTGGAGGAGGCAAAAATTCTCAGCTTGAAGCCGTAATTCTTGGAATCTCAAGGGGTCTATCCAAAATTTCCCCAGAGGAAAATAATCCGTTACTTCGCAAAATGGGACTTTTGACCCGTGACGGACGCGAACGACAAAGAAGAATGGTAGGAAAAGGCGGAAAATCCCGCAGAAAGAAACAAAGTCCAAAGCGTTAAGCAGTTCTTTGGCTTCATCTGTTAAAATACTCTCAACGGGGTATAGTATAACGGCAGTACACCGCGCTGGGGGTGCGGTAATCTCAGTTCAATTCTGAGTACCCCGACATGAGAATCAATTTACTTCTTGCAATCATTCAAAAATAATTGTAAAAAGTAGCAACATGGCAAAAGTAAAAAAACCCGAAGTAGAAGCTCCGGTAAAACAAGAAGGTGGCTCCGCAAAACTTGCAGCAATAAGGCTCGCCATGGATCAGATCGAAAAACAATATGGAAAGGGTTCTATTATGCGTCTTGGTGGCAATGACGGTGAAAGATTTAAGATTGACGTTATTTCAACCGGATCCATCGCTGTCGACTTGGCACTTGGAGTTGGCGGACTTCCAAGGGGAAGAATCACTGAAATTTATGGACCTGAAGCTTCTGGTAAAACCACTTTAGCTTTGGCTGTTATAGCAGAAGCTCAAAAAACGGGCGGACAATGCGCTTTTGTTGATGCAGAACATGCGCTCGATCCCGTTCGTGCAGAAGTACTTGGTGTTGACCTTGACAATCTTCTTATGTCCCAGCCAGACACAGGAGAGCAGGCTTTGGAGATTACAGAAACTTTGATCCGCTCGGGGGCTATTGATGTTGTAGTCGTTGATTCCGTTGCTGCACTTGTTCCGCGCGCGGAGCTTGAAGGTGAAATGGGAGATGCGGTTATGGGAATGCAGGCCAGGCTTATGTCCCAAGCTCTTCGTAAATTAACTGGTGCAATTAGTAAATCTAAAACTGTTCTAATATTCACAAATCAACTTAGGCAAAAAATCGGAGTTATGTTCGGGAACCCCGAAACAACTCCGGGAGGACTTGCTCTCAAATTCTATTCCTCAGTTCGCATAGACCTTAGGAGAATTGAAGTTCTCAAGGACGGAGAAAAAGTAATTGGATCTCGCCACCGCGCCCGAATTGTCAAAAATAAAGTTGCTCCTCCCTTAAGAATCGCGGAATTCGATATTATGGAAGTAGAAGGCATAAGTCGTGCCGGAGGAATTTTGGATGTGGGACTTGAGCTGGGGCTAATCGGCAAAAGCGGGAGCTTCTTTAATTATGAAGGCAAACCAATTGCACAGGGCAAAGAAGCTGCAAAAATGTACCTGAGGGATAATCCAAAGATAGCTGACGAAATTGACAAGAAAATAAGAGACGCAGTTGCTTCAGGCAAAAAACTTCCAAAAGAGATAGGCGAGGAAAATAAAGAGGAAGAATAACTTCTAATTTCCTTTAAATTCCTCTAAACTCCTTTATAAATGCCAGTAATAACCAACATCAAACAGCAGAAAAAGAAGGACAGGGTTAATGTTTATTTGGACGATAAATTCGGATTTGGAATTGATCTTGATAATTTTGTGCTTTTAAATCTTCGGGTAAATCAGGAATTAACAGACGAAGAAATTGAAAAAATTGTCAGAAAAGCGGAGTTTCAAAAAAGCCTTGATAAGATCCTACGCTTTGCAACCGTTCGCCCCCGAAGTGAAAAAGAGATCCGAGATTACTTTAAACGTAAAAAGTATCATATATCGATATATGATAGTCTGCTGGAGAAGTTGAAACACTTTGAACTTTTGGACGATCTTAAATTCGCAAAATGGTGGATTGACCAAAGAATGCAGTTTAAGCCCAAGTCCAAAAGGATAATAATTCAGGAACTGCGAATAAAAGGGATTAGTCAAAACAATATTGACGATGCTTTTGGGGAAACTGTAATTGATGAAGAAAAACTGGCCAAGGAACTTCTAAATAAAAAAATGTATAAATGGAAAAACCTGGAACACAGAATCGCAAAGCAAAAGATGTCACAATACTTGGCTGGTAAAGGATTCGGTTGGGATGTCATAACAAAATTAACAAAATTTGATATGTCGTCGGACGCCATTGAAAAAGTAGTCAAAAACGAGTAAAATACCCTTAGAGTCAAGGAAAATGGTACAAAGAGCCTCCAAAATAGCAACTTTTGCCACAGGTTTAATTTAAACCTATTCTCCTTTGGCCCTCACTAAAATATGACAAATAGAGACGATTATGTAAAAAAACTGGCAGATGTTGCCAAAATGACTCCTGATGAGGCCAAAAAGGCACTTCTTGATGAGGTTCAGAAGGACTTAACAGGCGAGATTGCCAAGAAAATCAGGGCTTCAGAAGAGAAAATCAAAGAAGACGTTAATCTTAAGGCTCAGGAGATACTCCTTGATGCCATGAAGCACGGCGCAACGGCCTACACTGCCGAATACACCATTTCATCCGTTACCGTGCCTAACGAGGACGTTAAAGGCCGAATTATTGGTGCCGGAGGCCGCAACATCCGCACGTTTGAAAAAGAGGCTGGAGTAGAAATCGAAATTGACGAAACCAATGAAAT
>JBBTZE010000037.1:5009-14950 GCA_038061545.1 Patescibacteria group bacterium
GGAATTGCAATTGCCGAAGAAATCGGAGCAAATGTAGACGTGGTACGCTTGGGTTGTTTACTTCATGACATTGGGAAAGTTGTAACAGACGATGAAGGAAATCACATTACTCTGGGCGTAAACATTGCCAAAAAATATGGGATTCCAAAAGAGGTTGTTGCTTGCATTGCCGAACATCATGAAGATAAACCTTTCTCTTCTAATGAATCAGTAATTGTATGGATCTCTGATGCAATTTCCGGCTCCCGTCCAGGCGCCAGATATGAACCGCATGAAGGATACCTTAAAAGAATGGTTAAAATTGAGGAAGTGGCAAAAGGCTTCCCGGGAGTGGAACAGGTGTTTGCTTTCCAGGCGGGACGAGACTTACGAGTAATTGTTAATCCCGATGAGGTTGATGATGATAAATTAACTGTTCTTTCATATGATATCGCCAGAAAATTGGAAAAAGAAGCAGAATATGCAGGTCAAATTAAAGTTTCCGTAATACGAGAAGTTAGAGCCACAGAAACAACCTCCGCAAAATAATTGACTTCTATTAAATAATGCCGTATTCTTGGAGCAATTATGACAAAAGGAGATTTAGTTACACAAGTTGCAAGAAAAGCGCATCTGACAAAAAAGGCGGCAGAGGAAGCAATTGAGGTTTTTCTTGATGAAATTGGAAGAGTTCTTTCTAAAGGCGAAAAAATAGTTTTATCAGGTTTTGGAACATTCAGAGTTATATCAATGAAGGGCAAAACCGTAAAAATTCCAAGAACAGAAAAATTAGTAACAATCAAGGCTCACAGATCTCCAAGGTTCACTCCGGGGAAAAAACTTAAAAGACAGGTAAGCAGATAATTCACAAGTGATATACTTGGGTTGTGGATAAGGCTATTATAGTTGATCATTTAGTTAAAAATTTTGAAGTAAATGTAAAGGAACCAGGACTTACTGGCGCTATTAGATCGCTTATAAAACCTTTAAAAAAAGCAGTTCATGCGCTTCGCGGGGTTTCGTTTTCAATCCAAACTGGAGAGCTGGTTGGTTTTATTGGCCCCAATGGGGCAGGAAAAACCACAACCTTAAAAACTCTTTCCGGACTACTTTTCCCCACTTCCGGTTTTGTGGAAGTGTTGGAACACGATCCATGGGAAAGAAAACCTGAATTTCTAAAACAAATTTCCCTTGTCATGGGCCAAAAAAATCAACTATGGTGGGACTTACCTGCAATAGAAACGTTTGAATTAAATAAAGCTATTTATGAAATTCCAACCCGCGAATATGAGGAAAATTTAAATGAGTTGACCACCCTTCTTGAAATTAAAAAACATGTTAACACTCCAGTTAGAAAACTTTCTTTGGGACAAAGAATGAGAATGGAGCTTATTGCATCCCTTCTTCACAAACCAAAAGTTTTATTTTTGGACGAACCTACAATCGGACTTGATGTTGTGGCCCAACAAAAGGTGCGCGATTTTATATATGAATACAACAAAAAATACCAGGCTACAATAATCCTGACCTCTCACAACATGGACGATCTTATTAATTTAGCACGTCGGGTGATTGTTATTGATGAAGGTAAAATTCTTTTTGACGGGGCACTTGAGGAATTGGTTAGCCGTTATGCTAAGGAAAAAATAATTAAGGCAACACTTTCTTCCGAGGACAATATTAAAGATCTCGATAAAATCGGAAAAATCAAAAAACTTGCTTTCCCCGAAGTTGTTATTTCTGTTCCCCGCTCGGCAACCGCGGTTGCTGCAGCCGAGCTTTTACAAAATTTTGCCGTTGATGACCTGACAATCGAGGAAGTTCCAATTGAGGATGTCATCCGTAAAGTTTTCAGAGGCGAGCTGCGCAAGTAAGATGTCATGAATAAGTATCTATCAATCTTCAAAATTTCTTTTCAACAAGAGTTTGCTTATAAAGTAAGTTTTGTTATGTGGAGGTTTCGGAACATGATTCAAATTTTTGTTGCATTTTTCCTTTGGGACAAAATATTTGAGAATCCGGGAAGAATAGTTTTTGGCTACGATAGAAGTAAAATCCTGACTTATGTTTTTGCAATAATAATAGTTCGCGCACTTGTTCTTTCTGCAAGAGCTGCTGATGTGGCGGGTGATGTTGCGCAAGGCGAGTTATCTAACTATTTAATAAAGCCGATGAATTATTTTAAATATTGGTTTACAAGAGACATGTCCAGTAAAATCCTAAATATTTCATTTGCCTTTTTTGAATTTATTATTCTTTATCTAATTCTACGTCCGCCACTTTTTTTTCAACAAAACATTTTAATTATTCTGGCATTTTTAGTTTCTATTGTAATTGCGATTATGATTTATTTTTACATGCTTTTTATTGTCAGTTCTGTTCCTTTTTGGGCGCCGGAGTTGGGATGGGGATCACACTTCTTGGTTACAATAATCTTGATTGAATTTTTGTCGGGAGCACTCTTCCCAATTGATATTCTTCCGGCTGGTATTGGGCAAGTTGTAATGTCGCTCCCCTTTCCATATTTAATTTATTTTCCGGTACAGGTTTATTTGGGGAATATTACAGGAGCACTTCTTGTGAAAGGGCTTTTAATTAGTTCTATCTGGTTAGTTATCTTGGGGATTTCAATGAAATATGTATGGAGTAAAGGACTTAAGGTTTACGAAGGAGTTGGAAGATGACAATTGCAAAATATATAAAAATTTGGTGGCTAATGAGCAGGAATTCATTTTCCATGGTTATTTCCCAGAGACTTTCTTTTTCAGTTTTTCTTTTGGGCAAAGTTTTAAGGTTTTCATTTTTCTTTGCCTTCCTTTATTTTCTTCTCCAAGGAACAAAAACTTTGGCGGGATACACCAGCAGTGAAGCCATATTTTTCTTTCTGGTTTTTAATTTAATTGATGTAATTTCACAGTTTCTTTTTAGGGAAGTTTATAGATTTAGGCCATTAATCATAAAGGGGGACTTTGATTATGTTTTGGTAAAACCTGTAAATGCGCTTTTCAGGG
Source organism: Patescibacteria group bacterium (assembly GCA_038061545.1). Taxonomy (GTDB): domain Bacteria; phylum Patescibacteriota; class Microgenomatia; order UBA8517; family UBA8517; genus JBBTZE01. The sequence continues at coordinate 8,000 of JBBTZE010000037.1, forward strand.
TTTTGATGGGTGGGGCGGACGTCATTGATTTAATTACAATCCCGCCATTAATTTTTGTAGCTTATTATATTGGACATTCGTTATCGCCAACCTTTGCCCAAAGTTTAGGTTTTTGGATTTTATTTTTAAATGGTCTTTTGATTGCAACCGCCTTTCATATTTCAGTTTTGGCACTCGGAATTATAACAACGGAAGTTGATCACACTGTAATGATTTATAGGGATCTGACAAGTTTGGGGAGATTCCCAACCGACATTTATAAACAGCCTCTGCAAGGATTTATTACTTACATCATTCCCGTTGGGATTATGATAACCCTTCCCGCAAAAGCTTTGATGGGTTTGGTTGCCCCTGCCGGAATTATTGCTGCAGTTGCCATTGGAATAATTGCCTTGCTTGCATCTCTAAAGTTTTGGAACTTTGCATTAACAAAGTATACTAGCGCAAGCAGTTAAATATATGCAGAAGCTTCTTGTAATTTGTGGCCCAACATCAACCGGAAAGACAACACTTGCGCTAAAACTTGCTAAAAAGTTTAATGGAGAAATTATTTCTGCAGACTCAAGGCAAGTTTATAAAGGAATGGATATTGGAACCGGAAAAGAATGGGGAGAGGGTGTCAAAATTTGGGGTTATGATTTAGTTGATCCTACTGAGGAATTTAATATTTCTGAATATTTAAATTTTGCAAAAGTGACAATGTCTGACATTCAAAAAAGGAGAAAACTTCCAATTCTTGTTGGGGGAACGGGATTTTACATTAAAGGTATCATTGACGGAATTCCCACAGTAAATATTCCAAAGAATATTGAGCTCAGGAATAATTTGGAAAATATTACAACCTCAGAACTTTTTGGAAAATTGGCGGAGCTTGATCCGGAAAAGGCGGGAGGCATGAATTCTTCCGATAAGAAAAATCCCAGAAGGTTGGTCCGCGCAATTGAAATTGCCCAATATATGCTTGATCACAAAAGTCTAAAAGCGAAAGTATTGGTTTTTAAAAACAATATTCTGATGATTGGTCTCTCGTCCCCAACTGAATTTGTTTCCAGAAGTATCGATAGTAGGGTAGATAAAAGGGTAGCAAGCGGCATAAAAGAAGAAATAAAAAAGTTACTTAAAAATGGATTAGATTGGAATGCTCAATCTATGTTCTCTTTGGGATATCGTCAGTGGAGAGATTATTTTGAAGGCGAAGTGGAAGAGGCAAGGGTAATTGACGACTGGAAAAGGGAGGAAAAGAAATATGCCAAACGTCAAATGACTTGGTTCAAAAAAGATAAAAGGATTAAGTGGTTCAACATTGCAGACATTAGTATGGCCAAGGATGTGGAAAATGAAGTCAAACTGTGGCATAATAGGACGAATGACAAGAAAAGTTGAAATTTCCCATAGAACCATAATTTTTACGGTACTCTTCCTTCTTTTTTTGTGGTTTCTTTTCTACATAAAAGACATATTGCTTGAACTTTTTGTTGCACTTCTTTTGATGACGGTCCTGCAGCCCATGGTTGCCCTCTTTACCAAAATTAGAATCCCAAGGGCAATATCCGTTCTTTTGTCTTACATTGTAGTGTTTGGGCTTTTGGGAGGAGTAATTGCGCTTATTATTCCGGCGCTTGTTGATCAAACTACAAGTTTTGTCAACGCACTTCCACTTTACTTTTCTAATTTAGGTTTGGCATCTTATGTTAATGCAGATATTGCTCGTGATTTTTTGAACAGATTAGGGAGCTTGCCGGGCGAAGTTTTCAAATTTACAGTCTCAGTATTCACTAATATTGCTTCAGTCTTGACAGTTCTGGTTTTCACTTTTTACATGCTTCTATCAAGAAATAAATTGGAGGATCAGCTGGGATTTTTATTTGGGGAAGATAATAAAAGAAAATTAGGTTTTTTGATTGGCGATTTGGAGGCAAGGCTCGGGGGTTGGGCCAGGGGGCAATTTACTCTGATGTTTTTGGTTGGTCTTGCAACTTATATTGGACTTTTGATTGTTGGAATTCCTTTTGCTCTTCCCTTGGCAATTTTGGCTGGTCTTTTGGAAATTATTCCATACTTGGGACCGGTTGTGGCCGCGATTCCTTCTATAATCATTGGTTTTGGTATTTCTCCTGTACTTGGAGTAGCAACTGCGGGAGTGGCAATTCTAATCCAACAGCTTGAAAATTATGTTTTAGTACCAAAAGTTATGGAAAAGTCGGTTGGAGTTTCTCCCATTATTACATTAGTTGCACTGGCAATTGGCGCAAGATTCTTGGGAATTGTTGGAATGATAATTTCTATCCCCACAGTAATCACACTTCAAGTAGTCTTTAAACACTTTGTGTTTGAAGAGGTAGAATAATCCTTTTCGTGGTATAATTGCCTCACTCTGGAGGAAGGGTGATCGGGCCGTAAGATAGAGCTCGCAAGAGCTCGCCATCTAACGGTCAGGAAAGTCCAGACAGCAGAAAGCAGGGTGTTCGGTGTAAGCCGAAGCGGGTAACCGCCAGTTAGAGCCACAGAGACTACAACTCATCCTAGACCGAATAGGTATAGGGAAGAGAGTGAAAAGAGGCAATCCTCCCCGCTGCAACCTACGAATGGGGCGCTTGAGGTAGCTTTCCCAAGTCCCAAAGTTTAGGGCATAGACAGATGATCGCTTTAAAACAAAATCTGGCTTACTAGCCTCCAGAGTATAGAAAATCCCACGAAAGTGGGATTTTTTTAATGATAATAGCTAGCAAGCTCCTGCTTAATAGGACTGTCCTTATAAGCTGTATATAGTTTTTTCCAACAAAAAACCGCCTGAGACATATTGATTAAAAAATAATCAAATTGCCATTGGCGGTTTTTGCACTTCAATTGCGGATGAGTTAGATTGGATTAGTGTCGGCGAGATGACGCAGCGCTTGACGATCCGCCAGCAAATGAGCCAACTCCCAACAGGAAACCGAAATCGTACCAATTTCCATTGTTGTGCACCTGGTAGATGCCGTAATGGCCACCGAACAGGTTGAACAGGAATGCGATACCCGCGGTCCAGCCGTCCCAGAGCCCGTTCCAGAAGCCGTAGACTTTGCCGGTCTGTTCGAGCGCAACACCTGTCAAGGGGTTGGCGGTTGCACAGGCGGTCAGTGCCAAGGCAAGCAGAAACAATGCAACGATAACAAGCTTTTTCTTCGATTTCATCTTTTTTCTCCTTTGCAATATGAATTTTGATATCCAAGCGGATAACTCTTTAAACACAAGAATCTATGTCTAAAGTGTTACCCACTTATGATCAAAAAGAGAAATCAACCTTCCTTCCGCAAATAGTTAAAGTGCAAGAAAAACTGTTAGGCTCAAAAACTATAAGTCTGCAAAACAAACTAAGTTTCTCGAACCTATCGAGGCTAATGGTACCACCACCACCACATTAAAAAGTCAAGCTTATAGGTTATATTTATTTACATTTGAAGGTATTTAAAACAGTACTATGATTCGAATCATAGTACTGCGAGGTGAGAAGTAGACTTTGTGCTATATTAATTTAGTATGCTTGCCAAAATTTTTTCAGGGGCAACGGTGGGACTAACCGCCACTCTTATTGACGTAGAGGTAGATATCGCCGAACAGGGGCTTCCCAGCTTCACAATTGTGGGTCTGCCCGACAAGGCTGTTGAGGAGTCAAAAGAGAGAGTAAGAAGCGCCATTAAAAACTCAGGAGCAGACTTCCCGATTAATAGAATCACCGTTAATTTGGCTCCGGCAGATATTCCCAAAATGGGTCCTGCATACGATCTTCCGATCGCTTTGGGAATCCTTATTGCCTCAGGCCAGATCGCGCCTGAAACTTCAGATAAGGTATTTTTTGGCGAACTTTCACTTGATGGAGGGCTTAGACACACAAACGGAGTTTTACCCATGGCCTATCTTGCCCGTGAGAAAAAATTTAAAGAAATATATATTCCCAAGGTCAATCAAGAGGAAGCCTCAATCGTTCCTGGAGTCCGTGTTTTTGCAATAGATTCACTTCTTTCCCTGGTGCGATTTTTCAATAAATCAATTGAGCTTGAACCTGCTCCCAAAATCAGTCTTAAGTCACTTCTTGTAACAAGCTCCGCTGAATTTGATTTTTCGGAAGTGATTGGTCAGGAGCAGGCCAAAAGAGCAATGGAAATAGCAGCCGCCGGAAACCACAACATTTTTATGAAAGGTACCCCGGGAAGTGGTAAAACCATGTTGGCCAGAGCCCTTCCCGGAATTCTACCAACTCTTACGGAAGAAGAAGCACTGGAAGTCACAAAAATCTATTCAATTACGGGTAATTTGCCTGATTCGGAATCCATCATCACCAAGCGGCCTTTCAGGAGTCCGCATCATACAACAAGTAGGATTGGGTTAATTGGAGGCGGGGGAAGCCCAATGCCGGGTGAAATCTCCCTGGCCCATAGGGGTGTTCTTTTTTGCGATGAATTTCCGGAATTTCCAAGACATGTACTGGAAGCACTTAGGCAACCTATGGAAGATTCTTTTGTAACAATTTCAAGGGCAAAAGGTTCAGTCACGTATCCTGCCAGTTTCCTTTTGGTTGCGGCTGCAAATCCCTGCCCGTGCGGCTATTATGGGGATCCAAAACGTTCATGTACCTGCTTTCCGGGGGTCATATCCAGATATCAGAAAAGAATTTCCGGGCCGATTCTTGATAGGATCGATATTCATGTTGATGTTCCCTCCGTAGAAACCCAAAAATTAGTAGATGGTGACAAAACAAAAAGAGAAGATTCAAAAAAAATACAAAAAAGAGTTCAAAATGCCCGCGATGTTCAAACAAGAAGATTTAAATTAACCAAAATCAAGTCAAATGGAGATATGTCCACCCGTGACGTCAAAAACTTTTGTCCACTAACTTTGGAATGCAAACAAATGTTAACCTCTGCCGTTACATCAATGAACCTTTCGGCCAGAAGTTATTTTAAAGTTATTAAAATTGCGCGTACCATTGCCGATATTGCAGGGGAGAAGAATATTTCGATAATTCATATTGCAGAAGCATTACAATATCGACCAAAGCTTGAAGATTAGGTAAAATACTAAACATGAGACTTGTAGTACAACGTGTATCAAAGGCGGTAGTTACTAGGGTAGAGGACACTCAGCGCCCGGATGTAAAAAAAGAGGTTGTTGGGGAAATTGAAAAAGGACTTTTTGTGCTTTTTGGCGTCAAAAAAGGGGACACAGAGAAAGACGCAGAAATTTTAGCAAATAAACTTTTCAAACTACGCGTGATGTCAGACAGTGAGGACAAAATGAATTTGTCAGTTAATGACGTCAATGGAAAATTTTTAGTAGTTTCCCAGTTCACTCTTTACGCAGATACTTCAGGCGGAAACAGACCAAGTTTTATTAATGCAGCCCTCCCAGCGGACGCCAAAAAGATTTATGAATTTTTTATTGAAAAACTAAAAAGTTTTGGGGCAGCCGTCGCAACAGGAAGCTTTGGGGACTATATGCAAATAGAAACAGTGCTCGACGGTCCAGTTACAATAATCTGTGAATGATACAGTGATACATAGCACTGTATCAAATAATGATGAATAAGTTATTTTTGAAAGTTGCAAAAGTTCTTGGCGAAATAGTTCTAGTCTTTGCTTTTATTTTGGTCACTTTAACTGCACTTTTGGTGGGCTATGTCAAAGGATTTCAAGTTGGGGTCAGCGAAACTCAGAAATCATATCAGGCAATTGTTTCTAAAAATGTTTCCACGACCACGAAACCGGCCGCCACCTCAACTTCAAAACCTATTCACATCCCACTACCCACAACCAAACCCGGTTCTTTCTTAGGTGGTCCAACACTTTGGGAAGCAGTTAATAAAAGAAGGGTTGAGTTTGGAGTTAATCCTTTGAAGCAAAAAGACGAACTCTGTACAATTGCTTCAATTAGGCTAAATCAGCTACTAGAGTTGGGGAAGCTTGATGGGCATGAGGGATTTAGTAAACTTCCTGAAACTCGTCCCGATTTAAAGTGGATTTTTGACAAATATAATGTCAGTGAATTTCTGGTTTCCGGGGCAACAAGTCCTCAAAATGCAGTTAATCTCTGGGAAAATACATTGGGTCATAAAAAGTTATTATCGGGCGGTGAATACTCATTTGGTTGTATCTACGCCCAAGGAAGCTTTGGAGTCGCCATCGCGGCTTATTGACATTATAACAATATAGTTATATTATGAAAGTAGATTTTATAGAAGAAACTGAAGATTTTGTAAATAATCTTAATCTTTCTGATAAGACAAGGGTTTATCGAGTCAGGGATGTGTTTCAAGAGATTGGTTTTTCAATCGGTCCGAAATATGTTAAAAAAATTTCGGGTAAGGGGATTTGGGAGTTAAGAGCTGGTAGAATTCGTTTATTTTTATATATAAGAGGTGAACAAGCAATTTGCATACACTCGATTTATAAAAAATCTCAGAAATTGCATAATCGAGATATCAAGTTAGCAGAGAAAAGGAGTAAACAATTATGAACAAATTAAAAATAGTTAGCGGTGACAAAATGTTTAAAAGGGAAATGAAAAATCCCGAGTTTCGAAATGCTTACGATGCATTAGAACCTGAATTTCAAATAGCTAAGCAGGTCATCAAAGCAAGAATAGATAGGAAGCTGACTCAAACCCAGCTTGCAAAAAGGATTGGGACAAAACAACCAGTAATTTCCAGACTCGAAGGAATGGATTCCATGCCAACAATAACACTTCTTAAGAAAGTGGCAGAATCATTGGGTAAAAAATTAGTGATTAAGTTTGTTTAAAGCCCAAAACAGTTTTGGTGTGGCAATTGCAGCGTATTAAAAATATGAAATTTGATGAAGAGAAACTTATAGAAACAGCACGACCGCTTATATTGAAAGGCAGGCCGGGAGATTGGAATCATGCTTTAAGAGTTGTTAAATGGGTAAAAAAATTAGGTAAATCTAGAAATGACAT
>JBBTZE010000038.1:0-5154 GCA_038061545.1 Patescibacteria group bacterium
TCAAACGTTAAACTTATCGACTTCAGAAACTTTAAAAAAAAGAGTTTGGAATTTTCGAAGGGAATTACTGTTATTGTTGGTGATAATGCAGTTGGTAAAACTAATATCTTGGAAGCCATTAGCCTTCTTTCTACAGGAAAAAGTTTTAAAGCAAAAATTGAAGGAGAGATGCTTCAATATTCGAGCGATATCGCTCGAATTACAGGTAATACAAGTAGTAAAAGTAGTGAAGGTAATACAAAACTGGAAGCCATAATTACAAAAGGTGAGAATGGTTGGCCAAAGAAACGTTTGCTTATAAATGGAGTGCCAAAAAGACTCTTGGATTTTGCGGGAAACTTTAAGACAGTACTTTTCGGACCATGGGATTTGGATTTGGTTACAGAGTCGCCAAGTTTAAGGAGAAAATTTTTGGATTCGGTTCTCTCACAAACCGATAGGGAATATAGGCGCGCATCGCTTTCTTACGAAAAAGGGGTAAGGCAAAGAAACAGACTTCTTTTCCGGATCCGCGAGGAAGAGCTTTCCCGTTCACAGCTTTTGTTCTGGGATCAACTTCTTATTAAAACCGGAAATTACATTACAGAAGCTCGGGAAAATTTTATTGATTTCTGCAATTCTCAACCCAATCTACAGTCTACTGACTACAGTCTACTGTATGATCGATCTGTGATAAGTGAAGGAAGACTAGCGCAATACAAAAATGAGGAAGTGGCCTCGGCTACAACTTTGGTGGGGCCACACCGCGATGATTTTATTTTCAAGATTCACGATTCACAATTCAAGATCCCAGATTCGCGAGATTTATCGAGCTTTGGGAGCAGGGGTGAACAAAGGATGGGAGTTTTGTGGCTTAAGATGGCGGAATTGAATTATATTGAGAAGGAAGGTATCAAGTCAGGTACTGAAACAAGTTCAGCACGTCCAACTTTGTTGCTCGACGACATTTTCTCGGAACTTGACCATGAACATAGAGATGTTGTTATGGAGTTGGCACAGAAACAACAGACTATAATTACAACTGCAGACGAACATTTTATTAAGAAACTGAAGGGTGATATAATCAACCTGTAAATATGACTGAACTTGCTAAAAAAGGTGAAACCTCTTCGGTTCTGCTTGATCCACTAACAGAAACAAGGCATCTAAATTCGGACGGTACCAAAAAAAGACGTAAGGTTGATAGAGTTAAGCAGACGGCGAATTACGAGCAAAAAAAGGCCGAAGCCGAAGATAAACTTCCACTTACCTCGGATGATCCTGTACTGCCGGTTGTAGTGAGAGAGATTAAAGAGCGGGAAAAGTGGTGGGATAGGTAGAATTTAATCACTAGGAGTGTGATGACAACTGCGCTATTGTACCACTTTTTTCTCCGCAGGATTTGCGGTATATTGAGTATATGTATAGCCCCAAGTTTGTTATATCGAATGAAGTTCTCAAAAACATAGGTTCCATTGAAGCTTCCCGCGAGGTAATTGAGAATGCTCCTTTAGTTCCCTCATTCGAAAAACAATTTCAAAGTGATGCCCAAATCCGCACCATCCATCACGGAACGCATATTGAAGGGAATGACCTGACCCTTTACCAGACTAAAAAAATTCTTGAGGGGGCAGAGGTTTATGCCCGGGCGCGGGATATTCAGGAGGTTATTAATTATAGAAATGTTGGAGTTCTTCTTGATGAGCTGGCCGTCAAAAGAGGAATGTATGAGACGGAAATGCTAACCGAAATTCATAGGGCAACGGTTGATAAAATAGTGATGCCTGAAAAAGTTGGAGTTTTCAGATCCTCCGAAGTTGTAATTAAAGAAGAGGGAAGCGGAAGGGTAATATTTTCTCCTCCACCTGCAGTTGAGGTGCCGTATTTGATTGAGGATTTTTTTGCTTGGCTTAATGATAAGGGAACGGAGGAAATTCACCCAATTATAAAAGCAGGAATCGCGCATTATATTCTGGTGGCAATTCACCCTTTTGTTGAAGGAAACGGGCGTACCGTTCGCGCTTTTGCTACGCTTGTTTTAATGCGGGAAAACTATAATGTTAAAAAGTTTTTCTCGCTTGAGGAACATTTTGACGGCGACCCCGCAGCATATTACGATGCATTAAGCATTGTTGATAAGCAGTCTCCAAACATTGGCAACCGCGATATCACCCTTTGGCTTGAATACTTCACAGAAGTAGTTGCAATTGAGCTTGCGAAGATTAAAGATAAAGTAAGAAAGCTTTCAGTGGACTCACGTCTTAAGGTAAAGTTTGGAGAACAAATTGCACTGTCCGAGCGCCAAATGAGACTTATTGAATATATTTCTGATCAAGGAGGCGGAGGAATGGGGGAACTTAAGAAAGTCTTGAAAATGGTTTCTGAAGATACAGTTCTAAGGGATATTACGGATTTAATTAAAAAAGGCATAATTAAAAAACAGGGAAGCACTAAGGCCAGTAAGTATGTGATAGCTAGTAAGTAATTAGCCATTAGTAATTAGCAATTAGAGGAATAATGACGAGTGTTCACATATGACGATAGAAAATTACAAGGATTTGATAGTTTGGCAAAAATCTATGGAAGTTGCATTACAAGTATATAAACTAACAGAAAAGTTTCCAAAGTCAGAAAGTTTTGGTTCGGTAAATCAGATGAGGAGGTCTGCTTTTTCGATTCCCTCAAACATTGCCGAAGGTTGGGCTAGAAAATCTAGTGGAAATTATTTACAGTTTTTATCTGTTGCTAGTGGATCAGCGTCGGAACTTGAAACTCAACTAATATTAACTCAAAAATTGGGATATGGAGATAGTGCTTCCTATAAAAGAATTTTAGATCTCTTGTTGGAGGTACAAAAAATGTTGAACTTTCTAAGAAGCAAAATTAAGAATGGTTCAAACTAATCGCTAATGACTATTTACTAATTACTATCTTATGACACCGCAAGACCCACAATTTTTATATATGATTTTAATACTGCCTTCTCTTTTTGGCTTGACCCTGTTGGGGGAGGGAATTAATAAAGTTATTCATGAGGAGTACGGAGGCATACTTTCTATTATTTTTGGATTTATGTTTATTGGAGTTGTTGTATTTGCTTACCTGTTTTTTTCCAGTTATCTGGCAGGAAAAGGGATATAGCATTATAATCTGAGTTGCTATGAAGTTTTCGAGGCTTTCCACATATCTTGATCGGCTTGAGGATACTCCCTCCCGGCTGGAAATAACCAAAATTCTCTCTGAGCTTTTTGAGGAAACCAGTAAGGATGAGACCCCCAAAGTTTGTTATTTAATTTTGGGCACCTTGGCGCCCAATTATGAAGGAGTGCTTCTTAACTTGGCTGAGCGCATGATGCTTAATGTTTTGTCGATTTGCTATGACGAGAATCAACAAAAAATAAAGTTACTTTTTAAAGAAAAAGGAGATTTAGGAAACGTTGCACAAAGTCTTGCAAAAGCAAAGGGTGACAATCTAAGTGTTAATGAGGTTTATGGATTACTTCTTTCAATTGCAAAAGATGGAGGAGCGGGTAGTGTTGAAAGAAAAGTTTCAGCAATGGCGAAACTTCTTGGAAAATTGGATCCACTTTCGGCGCGTTTTGTCTCGCGAATTCCTGTTGGGAAACTACGACTGGGTTTTTCTGAAAAAACAATAATTGTTGCGCTTTCAAACGGAAATAAAGATGCCGAAATTCAAATCGAAGAAGCATACAACATTAGGCCGGATATTGGATATATTGCAAAACTGGTTAAAGAAAACAAATTAGAAAGTGCATCTCCGGAAGTTGGTGTTCCTATTGTTCCAATGCTCGCCCAAAGGCTCAACTCAACTAACGAAATGATTGATAAAATGGGGGAGGTTGCGGTTGAGCCAAAATTTGATGGCCTTAGGATCTTCATTCACTACAGAAGGAAGGGTAACTTCCTGAAAATCTTTACAAGAAACATGAACGCAATTGATGAAGGAGTTTTTCCGGAACTCAAGGATTTTGGAAAATATATAAAAGCAGATGAAATAATTTTGGACACCGAAGCGGTTGGTCTTGATCCAAAAAGACAAATGTTTGTCGATTTCCAAAAAACGGTTTCAAGGCGCAGAAGACATGAGATTGAAAAGAATTCAACTGAAATTCCTTTGCAGTTTCAGGTTTTTGACGTTTTACTTTGTGACGGAAAAAACTTTTTGAGAATGCCATATACCACAAGACGCAAAGAGATTGAAAAAGTGGTTGTTAATGGATCGCTTCTCAAGGTTGATGAATATACGATCACAAAAGACCCTGAGGTTATAAAGAAATTTCATCAGAAATATTTAAAAATGGGGCTTGAGGGGGTTGTTGTTAAAAGAGCATCCGGGCTTTACGTTTCCGGACGAACCGGCTGGAATTGGGTAAAAATGAAAGAAGAAGAAGGAATGAAAGGACGTCTATCTGACACCCTGGATTGTATTGTAATGGGCTACTTTACCGGGAAGGGTAAAAGAGCACAATTTGGACTTGGGAAAATTTTAGTTGGAATCAGAGATGGTGAAAAAATTAGAACTTTGACAAAAGTAGGAACTGGACTAACTGAGGAGATGCTTGTTGAGATTAGAAAAAGGATTGACAAATTAGAGTCAAAAGAGAAACCAAAAGAATATGAAGCCCAGAAAGATTTGGTTCCCGATGTTTGGGCGCATCCATCTTTGGTTGTTGAAGTTTCTGCGGATAGTGTTTCTGTTAGTACCAAACATTCATTGGGACTTTCCTTGAGGTTTCCCAGATTTTTAAAAATCCGAGGAGATAAATCGACTTCTCAGGCAACAACACTAAAAGAACTTCAAAATATTGCCGGTTTAAAGTAATATGGTTTAATGCTTGAAAGTCACAAGGTGAGAGAAATGCCCCCGGCTCCAAAATTTAGGAAACTAATTGGTCCTTCTTTTATTCTTTTGGGACTCGGGCTTGGGAGTGGGGAGGTAATTCTTTGGCCATATTTGGTTGCAAATTGGGGACTCGGGATTATTTGGGGGGCAATGCTCGGGATTACTTTTCAATTTTTCATGAATATGGAGATTGAAAGATATGCCCTAACAAAAGGGGAAAGCATTTTTGTTGGCCTTGCACGCAAATTTAAGTACTTTCCTATTTGGTTTATTTTTTCGACACTCGCAGGGTTTGTTTGGCCGGGAATTGC
>JBBTZE010000039.1:0-1080 GCA_038061545.1 Patescibacteria group bacterium
GATTTGGACAAAATAGGTGAAAATCTTGAAATTAGACCAGCAAAAGACAGAGAAAAAATAACAACTTTCCAAGGTTCAACGCTGACTCTTACGAAGGAAGATCTTGTTTGGGCCAAGGATAACTATGTTTTATCTGTTGCCGGAGCAATTGGAGAAAAACACAATTCAATAAGTAACTCAACGAAAAATATTTTGTTAGAAGCGGCCAACTATGACCGCGCCAATATCAGAAAATCGGTTTACAAACATAATCTTCTAACCGAGGCGGGAATAAGACACGAAAAAGATTTGGATCCGAATATGGTTGAAGGTGCGATCGCAAGATTTATATATTTTATAAAAAAATACGATTGGGGAGAATCTGACCATCTTGTATACGATTATTATCCAAACAAAATTAGCCCTTGGAAGCTAACATTAAGCTTGAAGCAACTTGCAGACTTGGGTGGAATAGAAATTTCAAAGAAAGAGATAGTTAAAATACTTAAGAATCTTAATTTCAGAATTCTGTCACTGAGTAAAAACGATATAAATGTGGAGATCCCAACCTATAGAACAGACGTCACAATAGATGAGGACCTGATTGAAGAAGTTTTAAGAATTTACGGGTATGAGAACATACCCGCACACGTCCTTTCATTGGAAATTCCAAAACAAATTACACCGGATTTTATTATTCAGGAAAATTCTTTGAGACAAAACGGGGGGGCGGTGGGATTCAATGAGGCAATAACTTCTTCCTTTGTTAAAGAAGATCTGGGTAGTCTTAACAAACATGCGATGGTTGCGGAAGCTTCTGTTATTTCACTGATGAATCCGCCTTCCCAGGACGTTAAAAACATGAGAGAAACGCTCCTGCCGAATCTTTACGAACTTACAAAGAAAGCCGTTTATCAGGGCGCCGATGAATCAAGACTTTTTGAAATTGGAAAAATTTATTACAAAGAAAAAGGAAAATACTTGGAAAAAAGGAAAATTGGATTTACCTATTTTGGCAAATCAGAAAAATCATTTTTGACTTTTAAAAGTCTCCTAATTTCATTTTTTGTTAAGTCGGAGATGGATATTCCAAGCTTTAAT
>JBBTZE010000039.1:1180-3879 GCA_038061545.1 Patescibacteria group bacterium
TCGATGAAAAGTAACCGCTCTGAGCGTCGAATCATCGAAAAAGTAGAATTAAAAGACATTTACAAAAACTCTTACACTTTCAGAATTTGGTACCAGGATGCTGAGAAGACGTTAACCGATGCAGAAGTTGCCAAAATCAGAGACGAAATTATAAAAGAAATAAAAAATAAATTCGGCGGAACTGTAAAAGATTAAGGGGCTGGTGTTGCATTCCATTCCATACCAACTCCTATTGTTATTGTTCTTTCGGCGGTTCGCCCGCTGGAATCGGTTGCAACTCCCTTCAGTTCATGCGGTCCGTCTGCTAAATTATTTACAATGTATTCATAAGGCGGGGAGGAGTAACTCGAAACTTTTGAACCGTCAATGTAAAGGTCCACCTGGGTGATGTCGCCTGTTGAATCAGCTGAGAGCTTAATTGTAAAAGTCCCATTCACTGAAGTTTCATTTTGAGGACTAGTAAAGTTCACGCTCACAGGGCTTGTGGTTCCACAGAACTCAGTTGGCGGGTGATACCTGGGGTCTCCTTGTCCGTTTAGCCAATTCAAAATTCCTTCCTGCCATTTATTTGTTCCACCACTCCCCGCGGTTGGATCCTCCTCCTTAAATACAAAATATTCCTTATTGTCATAGTTGTTTCCGGCAATGTCGCCCGGAGTTGCCAACTTTCCCTCGCTTTTACAAATTTTGAGCATTGCATGAATGGGATCATCCCCGGGCTCAGTTCCTTTTATGAACTTTTCGTCGCGGGAGATGAATCCGTCATGAGAGCGGTATCCGGAAACGGCATCAACTGAAACAGTAACAATTCCGGAAGGAGTCTCAAATCCTTTATCCGCTTTCCCGGAAACCGCCTCGAGTAAAATTCTTCTCCAGATAGGAGAGGCGCCGGAAACACCCGAAGCCACATTCAGCATTGCCGAGTTGTCGTTGTTGCCGACCCAAACACCGACCATTGCTGAAGAGGTTCCCCCAATTGTCCAGTTATCCCGTTTGTCATTGGTTGTTCCGGTTTTGACCATTACTTTTTTACCCGTTATGTTAAGAAGTGAGTTGGGACCAAAAATATCTTTTCTTGCATTATTATCGGAAAGAATATCAGCAATCATAAATGCCTGCTCTTCAGTCAAGACCTTCTTGCCTTTTTCGAGTTTGGTTTCTTCAAGTACTTTTCCGTTAATATCCGTCACTTTTAAAATGGCAATTGGGTCAATTCTCATACCCTTATTCACAAATGCAGAAAAAGCATCTGTCATATCAATCAACCGAACTTCTCCGCCTCCAAGAGTTAAAGAAAGCCCCACTCTATTGAGTGTTTCCTGCGTTGGTGGTAGTGTTGTAATCCCCAAGTCCGTTGCGGTTTTAAGGACATCTTTAATACCAACAAGGGCCAGCATTTTAACTGCAGGAACATTTAGGGAATTTCCGAGTGCAAACCTAAACTGAACGGGGCCTCTATATTTACCGTCATAATTTACAGGTGTGTAATTGGGTTGTCCCACCCCGCCCGGAAATGTTGTGGGAACGTCCATGAGAAGCGTGGAGGCAGTGTAGCCCTCTTTGAGCGCTGTTGCATATGTGAATGGTTTAAACGAGCTTCCGGGTTGACGCAGGGAAGTTGTAACATTAACCTGACCGTCATAGTCGGTAGCATTGAAGTTTTTGGATCCAACCATGCTCAAAATCTCTCCGGTTTCTGGACTGATTACAACCGCCGCACCGTTTGTTATATGCTGTTTTTCCACTTTTGCAATTTCTTCCGCAACAATACTTTGAGCTTTTTCCTGCAGTTCCAAGTCCAGCGTAGTTGTAACGGTCAAGCCTCCCAAGTCCACCGCCGCCTGGCCATAACGATCTTCAAGAATTTTCTGGACATATTGAACAAAGTGGGGTGCTTTAAAGTCTGATCCGCGGGGCTGGAATACTACCCCCTCAAGCATTTTTACAGCCTCTGTTTCTTGTTCCTTTGTTAAGTACTCATCCTCCCGCATTCTTCTTAGAACATCTTTTGTACGCGTAACATATGCTTTTGGAGTAGACGAGTAAGGAGAATACCTGGTTGGACTTTGGGGAAGCCCAGCAACTATTGCGGACTCAATAAGATTAAGCTCAGAGACTTTTTTACCAAAATAGGCTTCTGATGCCGACTCAACCCCCCAAGCGGTTCCGCCGTACGGGGCTTCATTCAAATACATCTGAAGGATCTGGTCCTTTGTATATCTTTTTTCAATTTGAACCGCAATTACAAACTCTTTGATTTTCCTGATTACTGTTCTGTCATTTGTCAAAAGTACATTTTTGACAAGCTGTTGGGTAAGGGTTGAGCCTCCGGCAGCCCTTCCTTTGGTAAAAACGCGTAAGAAACCACGGGCCATACCAAACGGGTCAAATCCCTGGTGTTTGTAAAAGTTCTTATCTTCAATGGCAATTGTTGCCTGCCGAAGGTAAAGTGGAACTTCCTTAATATCAACTGGTGTTCTTCTTTGATTTTGATAAATATCATAAAGCGGTTTTCCATTCCTATCCAAAATTTTTGTAGAGAAGCCTTCGTTCCTTACAATTTTGTCGGGAGAGGGGAGATTAAATGCGAGTAAGGGGAGAACAAAAAAAAGAAATATAAAAAGTCCAATTACTCCAAAAAAGGCAAATTTAGCAAAACGGGCGATTGTCCTGCTTCTGCCAATATGCTGTCTGTATCT
>JBBTZE010000040.1:0-3951 GCA_038061545.1 Patescibacteria group bacterium
TGGTGTTTCTTATCTCACACTTCACTTAAATATTCTCCTAAGGTAAACTAGACATGTATGAATGGATTGATAATAAATTGTGACGGGGGATCACGCGGAAACCCGGGACCCGCAGCGGCCGCATTTGTTGTTAGGGACAGTGGTAAGGAAATACATAGCCAGTCAAAATTTTTAGGTACTACCACAAACAACGTTGCTGAGTATTCTGCCGTTATAATGGCTTTAGATTGGTTGCTCCATGATTCCCGATTCATGTCCCTCGATTCCGTTGCCTTTGTTCTTGATTCAGAATTAATTGTCAGACAAATTAATGGAGTATATAAAGTTAAGGATAAAAAACTAAAAGAGTTGCATGCCCACGTGGCCCAGCTCCTAAAAAAAATAGATAAAAAAATTTCTTTTGAAAATGTACTCAGAGAAAAAAATGAAATAGCCGACGAATTAGTTAACATTGAGCTAGACAAATTATCGTGACATTAATTCATGAAAATTTCACGTTCTAATTATAGGACGTACTTTACCCGAATTTAATTTAACTAAAAATTATTTATTGAATTGCGGAAATGTAGCAAAAGACGTGCAATAAGAATCTGACAAGATGACAAAACCACACGTAGGAATATTCTCCGATACTAATTTTTTCTCTATATCAATTTTAGAAAATTTAATTTCTAGAAAATGTTTTGTAAGTATTTATACAGACGATAAAAATGGTTGGGAAAAGAGTGTTGCTCATTTACATAAAGAGGGATACTTTCAGATTATTCAAAGCGGTAAAAATAAATATTTCAATACCCTTGACTATTCATTCTTTGTTTTAGGATTTTTGGATAAAAACAAAATTATTAATGAGATTTCGAAAATCTCGACTAATAAATTTGTAAACATCAAAAAAAGTATCTTGGTACTTCCGGCGGAAACATATCATATTTTTCAGGAATACAAAATAATTCCAACTGACAATATTGCCGTTGTCTATGTTGCGGACATTCTAGGTCCAAGAATTAATTTGGAAAGCAATCTACTCTTTAGCCAAATTTTATGCGCCTCCTTATATGGAAATATAGTTGAGGTTGCAATTGGAGAAAGGTTTTACCCTGTATCTGTTTTTGATGCATCCAAACTTTTAGTAAGTTGGTTATTTTCATTTGGTCCATATGGAAAAGAAACATTTATGCTTGGCGAGGAAATATCAACAGACAAGTTATTGAAAGAAATGTCTTCAAAGATTCCGGGACTAACGTTTATGCATAGTTCCCAAATCAAAGTTAGAACACATCCAAGAGGTGTTGAAACCGTAAAAGTAAAAAACAATTTTAGATATGTTTTGGCGGAAACTTTAAATTGGCTATCAATAGTTGCAAATCAAGAAAATTATAAATTACCAAAACCAAAATTGTCTTTGTCGTCGAAACACATAAGTGAAAAAGCAAAAAAAACAATATGGTTAAGCATGTTGTCGGTACTTTTGATCGCGTCGCCATTCTTGATTGCGCTTTTAGCATTTGTGTTTCTGAAGTTTGCTTATTCAAATTTTACCAATAGTGACGGATCAAAAGTTAAAAGTTTAACTTACTTTGCAAAAACAGTCTCTGTAGTCGGTAAATACGAGAGCAAGGCATTGACATATATTCCTTTATTGGGCCGTGTTTATAGAGAGTCATATTTTATTAATACCTTATTGGAGAATACAAGCGATATGGTGGAAAGTGTGATAAACGTTTCAGTAAACTCATCTGAGTTGATGGGAAAGGTTATGGGAAACGAGATTTATGATCCCAATATTTATGTACAAAAAATACTTCCCGATCTTGATTTTATATATAACACTCTGACGTTAATTGAGACCCAGACCGATACTCAGGTTTCATTGGGGGCTCTCTCCGCCAAAAAAGTTGTAGATAAGGTAGACATTGCTAGATTAAAACTTGTTGTTTTACAAGGGAAAATATTGATAAATAATTTACCCCAAGATCTCGGAGTAGGAAGAAGTAAAACCTATCTGGTACTTTTCCAGAACAATATGGAGCTTAGACCCGCGGGAGGGTTTATTGGCTCATATGGCCTATTGTCATTTGAAGGAGGCAGAATGACAGATCTTTCTGTTTCAGATGTTTATTCGGCAGATGGTCAGCTCAAAGGACATGTCGAACCCCCGACGCCAATAAAAAAATATCTGGGGGAAGCAAACTGGTGGCTCAGGGACAGCAACTGGGATCCAGATTTTGCAACCTCAGGAATGCGTGCAGAGTGGTTTTTGGATAAAGAAATTGACAGAAAAGTGGACGGGGTGATTGGAATGGACCTGGAAACTGTAAAAATGCTTCTTAAAGTTACGGGTCCAATAAGCTTACCCGATTATAATTTGGACATAACTTCTGAAAATTTATATGAGAATGCACAGGCGGAAGTTGAAAATAAATTCTTTGCAGGTTCTACCAAAAAGGCCAGTTTTTTGACAGCACTTTCCAGGAATTTAATTATGGAACTGGAAAGGCTGGAGGGACATAAAAAACTAGAAGCTATAAAAACTATAATCGACGGTCTGGAAGAAAGACATGTTCAAATCTATATTCATAATCAGAACTCTCAAAAAGCATATTCTGATTTGGCCTGGAGCGGGGAAGTAAAAGTGCCGTCTTGCACAGGAGATTGTTTTGCAGATCTTGTGGGGACCGTTGAGGCAAATGTCGGAGTTAATAAATCAAACCTTTATATTAGTCGCAAGCAAACACTTGATGTCAAAATTTCAGGTAACAAAATAGAAAGATCGCTAGTGCTGGAGTTGGTAAATAGCGCAAATCCAAGCTTGGGGCTCCCCGGGATATACAAGAACTACATAAGGTTTTTGACAAATGCTGAAGCCAGCGTTGGTAAGGTGATGGTTGTATCCGGACAGTCAACAAATTTCGTTGAGGCAGAGTCTGTAAATGTAAAGGACAGAAATGAATCTGGAGTATATGTGGAGATTTATCCGGGTCAAACAAAAAAATTGGTTTTTAGCTGGATAAGCGATCTTAAAAGTCCTGTTTCGGGTGCGGGTGAATACAGGCTTTATGTAAGGAAACAGGCAGGAGTTTCGGAATTTCCAATACAAATCAATGTAAAAAATACTGCTTCCTTGACCAACCCGACAGGTACCGTCTATAATACGGAACTGGCTAGAGATTTTTTCTCCAGAATTACTTGGTGAGATAAATGAACAAAACAATATTAAAAGCAGAAGTTAGAGGGCTTGTTGGTCGTAAGGTCAAAAGACTTAGGCTTGAGGGGATTTTGCCTGCCAACGTGTCAGGAAAAAAGGTTAAATCGCTTGGAGTTCAGGTTAACCTTAAAGAGTTTGAGGCTGTATACAAAGAAGCCGGTGAGACAGGCTTAGTTAGCCTTGAAATAGAAAAAGAGAAAGAGGCAAGACCCGTGCTTATTCACAACCTTCAACTAAATCCCAAGTCCGACCTTCCCGTTCATGTTGATTTTCTCCAAGTTGACCTTAAGGAAAAAGTAACCGCTTCAGTTCCTGTAGAGCTAATTGGCGAGTCCCAGGTTGCAAAACAGGGAATTGGTACAGTAGTTCAGCAAATTAATGAAGTTGAGGTTGAGGCCTTGCCGACCGATCTTCCCGAGAAGTTTGAAGTTAGTATTGAGTCACTCATTGAAGTTGATCAGGCAATTTATGTTAAGGATTTGAAGTATGATAAAGCCAAGGTTGAAATCAAAGCTGATCTTGAAGCAATTGTTGCCAAGGTTGAGCCTCCACAAAAGGAAGAAGTCATTGAAACACCAATTGTTCCGGTTGGAGCAGAAGGTGAAGTTCCTGCTGAGGGAGCAGTTCCTGCAGAGGGCGAGACTCCAGTGGAGGGTGCAGAAGCACCTAAAGAAGAACCTAAGGCTTAATATAGTTTGGGTCAATTTCCTTGACCTTATCCATTCTTCCAATTGCCACCCAACCTG
>JBBTZE010000040.1:4051-7806 GCA_038061545.1 Patescibacteria group bacterium
TAGTTTGGGTCAATTTCCTTGACCTTATCCATTCTTCCAATTGCCACCCAACCTGGTAAATAGCTGGGATTTTTTGATAAAAAGTCTTGCCAGAATGCTTCATCACTGTGCGCCTCCACAACACTCACACCCAAAACCTTTTTGGGCTCCAAATATGTGGTGATGTTAACAGATGCCAGGAGAAGTATGAAAGAGATTGCAACAAGGGTGAATAAATCCAGTGAAACTTTTTGCATTTTTAATAAATATAGTGCAATATTAATGTAGTATGGATCCAAACAATTCTCAAGCCCCTTCGGTAAACCCGGATTTGCAAAAACTTGAAGATGACTTGAAAAATCTTCAGGCAACCCCTTCCGGAGAAACACCTCTCCAAACGCCTCTTGAGCCAGTCTCAAGTGTTCCAAACGACTTTGTTGTAGAAACCCCACCTCCTCCTGTTAAAAAATCTTCAGCTGTTTTAATAATTGCAGTTATCTTAATGATAATTGCGGTTGCCTCAGCCGGAGCATATTTTTTAATTCCAAAATATTTTGGATCAGGAACAACACCGATAGCTTGCACTATGGAGGCAAAGATTTGTCCTGATGGAAGCAGTGTTGGCAGGACGGGTCCAAATTGTGAATTTGATGTTTGTCCTGATTTTATTCCTGTTTCAACTTTAGTTCCAACACCAGAAGTAACACCAGTTTCAACCATATCGGCTACAATAATACCCACATCTACTCCAACTAGTTCACCATCAGCATCGCCAGTTATTTAGGCCACTTAGAAGTAAGTGGCCACGCTGCTACGATAAGAAGTTCATTTTGCCCCATTTCTTTCCAGATTTGTTCAGTTAAAAAAGGCATGAAGGGGTGCAGAAGTCGGAGCGTGGAATCTAGAATATAGTTTAAAACAGTCTGGGCTTCTTCACGTCTATCTTTAACTTTTTCAATGTAGCGGTCAGCAAACTTGTTCCATATAAACTCATAAATTTCTTTCGCTGCCTCATTGAGTCTGTATTTGTCAAGAGCGCGAGTTACTTCATGAGTGGTTTTTTTGAGTTCGTCCAAAATCCATTTATCATCCTCATTTTTTGCTATGTACTTTGTACTATGTACTTTGTACTGCGAGTTTTGAGTTACAAACCTCGCCACGTTCCAAACTTTATTGGCAAATCTTCTTTGGCCATTAATTTTATCCTCAGAAAGGGCAATATCGCTTTCCACAAGCTCCCCCCAAATAAGTCCCATACGGAGTGCGTCTGAACCATATTTTTCTGCCATATCAATTGGGTCGATAACATTTCCTTTGCTTTTACTTATTTTTAGCCCTTCTTTATCACGCACAAGTCCATGAATCAAAACATTTTCAAATGGAACTTTTCCGGTTGAATAAATTCCAAGCATTAACATGCGAATAACCCAGAAGGGGAGAATATCATATGCTGTTTCCATTACGGAAGTTGGATAAAAGTTATTAAAATCTCCCTTTTCGCCTGTTTTAAGAGTTGCAAATGGCCATTGTCCGGAAGAAAACCATGTATCAAAAGTATCAGGGTCTTGGCTAAGGATTCCATTTTGACAAGATGAACATTCTTTTGGAATTTGGCCATTTGTAATAGTCCATTCCATGCATTTCTCGCAGCGGTATGCCGGAATTCGCATTCCCCAAACAATTTGACGGCTTATATTCCAATCTTTAAGATTCTTGAGCCAGTGAATAGCTATTTTTTCGTATTTCTTGGCTGCAAAGCGGACGTCTTTATTCTTGATTGCGAGGAGAACTTTTTTGGTCAAGGGTTCAACCTTAATGAACCACTGTTTGGAGACGGTGGGCTCCAGATTTCCATGGTCGCGGTAGCAAGTTCCCACAAGGTGGTGAATTTTTTCCACTTTCACCAGTTTTCCGGCAGCCTCTAAGTCTTTTACTACTTCCTCGCGGGCGGCAAGAGCTTTCATGCCAATATACTTCTCAGGCGTGCCTGTCATTCTTCCTTTTTCATCGATTACGGAGATAAGCGGTAATTTATGAGATTGTCCGATCTCAAAATCGGTTGCATCATGCGCAGGTGTAATTTTAAGGGCACCCGTTCCAAATGCCTCATCCACCAGATTATCCTCAATTACCGGAACCGTACGGTTAATGAGCGGTATTGTTGCGTATAATCCGATAAGCTTTTTATACTTTTCGTCTTTGGGATTAACTGCAACTGCGACGTCTGCAAATATTGTTTCGGGCCTGGTTGTTGCAATTGTAATTGTTCCGTAATCAAGGTAATAAAGATTGTCGTCACGTTCAACTGAATCTACCTCCATTTGAGAATACGCTGTTCCACAACGGGGACAATGGTTAACAATGCGCTCACCCCTATAAACCAGTCCGTCGTCATAAAGATTTTTAAATGTTCCATAAACAATTTTGACCATTTCGGGGTCAAGGGTGAATTTGAATCTGCTCCAGTCGCATGAGGCGCCCAGTACTTTGAGCTGATTTTCCATAACTCCGGTATTCTCCTGCACATAATCCCAAATCATCTTGTAGAGGGTGTCCCGTTCGTAGTTAAATCTGCTTTTACCTTCTTTACTAAGCTTTTTTTCAAAAACATATTGTGTTTCTATTCCGGCATGATCACTTCCGGGCAGCCAAAGAGTCGGTTCGCCTTTCATTCTGTGGTAACGAATTAGGACGTCTTCAATTGCAACAAACCTGGCATGGCCAATATGGAGTGGATCATTGGCATTTGGAGGAGGCATTATTATGGTAAATGGATGTGAGTTGTGAGTAGTGGGATGGGGACTAAACGCGCCAGACTTCTCCCACTTTTTATAAATTTCAGACTCGAATAATTTGTGATTATATTGGGGCTCCATGCCTAGTATTGTAGCACGGGGTTTAGAATTTTGCTCTGGGATCACGAGCAGGATTTAAAAGCACCCTGTAGTGTGATATAATCCAATCTGTTCTTTAAAATAGGTCAGTGCGTGGCACAGGTCCCCTCATCTCACGGGCAGTGAGAAACTTTAGGGCAAAAAGCCCGGAAGGAGTAAAAATGAAATACGGTAAGGTTCCTCTGGGGAAGATTGAGGCAGCAATCAACAAACTAGGAGGAGAAAAAGGGTTAGACAGACTGCTTGCTGGCAAATCGAAAGTTGTCACTGCGGACAACGTCGTTAATACGGCTAAAACTAGTCGATTAAGATTGTTGATTCGGGACGGTGACCATTCGGCGGTGACGCTGAACGAGAGACATAATCCGGACTTGTTCTATAGGGATCGTGCTGGTTTGTATGTTTCTCCCAACTTTCTTGGGAAGATCGTCAGCGTGGCCGTGCCTACCGAAGCGGGTAAGAAGTTCAAGAAAATATCTCGCTTCAGACTTGCGGCTGATGCAACCGGCGAACAGCTTAGATCGGGGCGTCCAGATAGTGTTTGGAACGCTACAGATTTTTGCGCGTGGTTTGCAGCCAAACTGACGAATC
The DNA here is from genome assembly GCA_038061545.1 of Patescibacteria group bacterium. Taxonomy (GTDB): domain Bacteria; phylum Patescibacteriota; class Microgenomatia; order UBA8517; family UBA8517; genus JBBTZE01. The sequence continues at coordinate 7,516 of JBBTZE010000040.1, forward strand.
AGTCGAATGGCGAAGAAGGTGAGTTTCTCGCTACCGGCTGGGCCAATCTCTTCCTTGTGGAGGGGATAAATAGCGAGGTCGTTCTCGTCTATGTTCGCTGGTACTCCGGCGTTCGGCGGTGGAGCGTCGACGCTTGGCGGCTGGGCGACGCTTGGGGTGCTGGTCGCCGGTTCACCTCCTGCAACTGACCGATTTTTGTTTGTTTGACTTTGACCCCTTGGTCCTTTGGCACTTTGTGCTCTTAAGACCAGGGGGGTATTTTTTTGTGTTAAAATAATCGGGAAATCTTTG
>JBBTZE010000041.1:0-8600 GCA_038061545.1 Patescibacteria group bacterium
TGGTCATTACTCTAATATTCATAGTATTTTATTGTACCAGGGCTGTCAAGATACCAAAGTAGTATAATTGCCTGAAATATGGATTATTTTGGTAGAGTTGCTGGTTTTGTCAAAAATGGTTGGAAGAATGTTGTAGATAGGCTTAGAGCTTACTTTAAAAAACTTCTTTTTCCTCTTTGGCTTTTTCCTATCAAACTCCTCACTTATACAACTTATTACCTACTCAAGTTTATTATCAAACTTTTATTTGCCTTCTTTGGTCTTATTATCGACTGTATTGTTTTTCCATTCAAATCCCTCAAAAACTTCCTTAAATCTATTGTCTATATCGCTGTAGCAACATATCTTTTTTTCTCGCTTCTTGTAATCGGAGATTATATGACCAGGCAATATGGGAATTGGGATAAGTTTTTCTGCGGTGCGGGAGTTTCGGCCAAGCTCAAAAAATCAGTTGTCAGAATTGTGGGTGGAAATTCTGAAGGATCGGGTTTCTTTGTTACCGATAATCAAATTATTACAAACTTCCATGTAATAGACGGGGAACCCAGTCCCAAAATAATTTTTGAGGATGGAAGATTTATAACTCCGGTAAAAATTATCGGAGATAAAGATGCAGACTTGGCTCTCCTCCAAACTGAAGATAAATATCCCGATTTAGTTTATTCCCTGCCGGATGATCTGAAATTTAGCGAAAACGAGCCGTTAATATCTGCAGGTTATCCTTTGGGAACTGAAATCTCGGGGAAAGCAACTGTTGTGACCGGTAATTTTATTGATTTTAGAAAATCAAAGGCGAGTCCTGTGGGATATATTCAAACAAATCTTAGTCTTGTACCCGGAATGAGTGGCGGACCCTTAATCGATCAGTGTGGAAGCGTTGTGGGAGTTAATACTCAAAGTTTGGCAGGGCTTTCCCTTTTTATTACCGCTGCTGATGTTAAGGTCTTGATACCCGGTTTTACCGATCAGGCTATAGAAAAGATAAATGTTGACCCCTCTGCCTCCCCGGAAGAAGCCGTAAAAGCGTTTTATACATACTTAAAAGCCAGAAGAATGCAGGACGGGTTTAATTTATTAAGCAAAAAATATTTGGAAAAGACAAATTTTACGGAGTGGACCAACAGATTTACAAATATACTTGATGTAGAAATATTTAAGTCTGAAAAGTTTGACAATGCGAAAGCATTGGGTATAAATACTGACGATACTGCTTTTGTTAAATTCGGCACCAAAAATTGGGTGGACGGAGAAGCCGAATGGCATTATTACGAGGGAACATGGCAAACGGTTAAAGAAGATGGAGTTTATAAAATGCTAAAGAGTAAAATTAAAGAAGTAACTGAGCCCGGGTGGGATTGGTTCTATGAATAATGGGAATAATTAAAATTGAGTGGGATTTTGGGAAGTCAAAAGCAGACAAGATAATTATCTGGATACTTAGTTCAATATTATATTACGCTTTCCGTTACGTTCAGATACTTTTCGCAACTTATTCAAAATACAAATCGAAAAGTAAAATTCCCGGTTTTACTCAAATCGATTTCAAAAAAACCGTTTATCCTTTCACATTTTACGGAATACTATTACCCACAACCCTCGGCTATGTTGTAAAAATATTTGTTCCAGAGGACGCTTTCGTAGGTTTAGTTGTAACTTATTTTGGTTTGTTGGCCTTGATATTTATTCTTGCTCTCCTTTATTTTCTTTACAGGTTTCTTATTGATTATTCCGTATCCGCTTATTATTTTTTTAAAAGTTTTGTTTCAACAACAATTTATTCTATTAAATATTTAGGAAAATGCTCAATAGCGAAATTAAGGAAGTAGAAAGTCCCGATTGGAAATGGTTTTACGAATAGAACCTTAAAATTTTTGCGCTTTCGGACTCCGATATGGGAGCGGGTAATGGGAATTGAACCCACTTCTCATCCTTGGGAAGGACGTATTCTACCGGTGAACTATACCCGCGCTTCGGGTATATTATATCATTTACCGTGGCAATGTCAGAACATTCCCTGCATGGATTAGATTAGGATTTTTAAGTGCATTAGCTTTAGCAATTTGCGACCATTTGTATCCGTCGCCATAGGCGCGTACTGAAATACTCCACAGAGTATCTCCCTTTACAACAGTATATGTTTCACTAGTGATTGAAACAGCCGTTTTGTCCGCAACTTTTGTAGCAGTTGGGTTTTTTGCGATTACCTCGGGAAGATTCAGTTTTTGTCCGACTTCAATTTTGTCCGATGTAAGCTTGTTTGCAGTTTTAACGTCTGTCCAGTTGTAGCCTGATCCGTAAGCATTTTCTGCAATACTCCAAAGAGTTTCACCTTTAACTACAATATGTTCACCTTTCCCAATTGTATCTGTTGATAGCCCGGTTAAATTTTGTCCACGTTCTGCCTTGTAATAATTAACTACCAATAACCCAACGACCACAACAACGATGGCACCCAAAAACGTACTGATGGTTCCCTCGTTTAGTTTTAGATTTTTGAGAATTTTTTGTAAATTCAAATTTATTCACCTCCAATTGGATAGCTTTCAGCATCCAATGGAGTCCCGTGAGGTGTGCTCCGCACTACCTCTCTGGGACACACTAAATGCCTAGCACCTTCTCATTTTCTGGAGCAGTTTGGCAGAGAAAACTAGCCTGAATTTAGACCAGAGTGGTCTTGATGTCAAGCCCCAACCAGTTCACATGATTGGGGCAAGGGGAATCTATTTCAACGAGTTTGTTAATGTATTTTTTAGCATATTTTTTATTCTTCTCCAACCAGAAGTTGTCTTGAAATATTTCTCACATTCTAAGGCATCAATTTTAGATTTAAATGCTGAGTAATAGACCAGTTTATAAGGAATATTTGGTTTTGTTGCTCTGTTTTCCCCGTTGTTGTGATTTTTTAACCTTTCCTTTAAATTCGGAGTATAGCCTAGATATAATTTACCATTTTTTATGCTTTGAAGAATATAAAAATAATACATCTGGGCGGGCTACGTTCATGTAAACTGAACGTAGCGGGGTTGACGCGACTCGAACGCGCGGCCTTTTCCGTGACAGGGAAACGCTCTAACCAACTGAGCTACAACCCCAATAGGTGTATTTTAACAGATGTGAATGTATAAGAAAAGAAACTTGACTTTTAACCTATAATCTGTTATATATACTTATCAAATTCTTTTGCGAAAATGATACATTCTAGGTCGATGAGGTGAGAAATGTCTAGTTCAGTTCGAGGTATTTATGGGGGTCTCGCTCGGTTACATGGCGATGATGTTAGCTTAAAGTTTTCTGATGGAACCGTGAAAGCCATAAATGCAGGAGCCTTAAAGGCTGGTGTTGAAGATTACCGATCATTTGTTGCTGAGGGAATCACGATTTTACCCGATCCCCAAATAACACATATATATTACGGTAAACTGACACTCGTTTTTTCAACTGCTGAATTGTTTAATATGTTCTAAACATTGTTCATTAGTTGAAGTGCCTCCGAGTTGGAATTGTTTTTTTGTTCCAGTTCGGAGGTTAGTTTTTCTTCTGGTATACTTATTTCATGACTAATCTTCAGATCGCAGAGCTTCTGAGAGATGTAGCCGCTTCATACAAATATAAAGACCAAAACAAATATAAATTCCAAGTAATTGCTTATGAACGCGCGGCTGACGCTGTGGAACACGCTTCAAGCGAGCTCAAAGACCTTTGGGATGATGGCAAGCTGGAAGATGTTCCTGGGGTGGGGCCATCGATTGCTGAACATTTATCGGAAATCTTTAAAACCGGAAAGTCCAAGCATTTTGAGGACCTAATGAAGGACATTCCCAAAGATGCGTTTAAATTAATGGAGCTTCCGGGAGTTGGCATCAAAACGGCTATGAAACTTATAAACGAAGGGAATAAGGCTGAGGTTAAAGAAAAATTAAAGGAAGTCGCGGAAAAAGAAAAGGTTGTTAAAAGGTTACTTTTTCCATACGCTGCCCAAATTGCAGGAGAAGTTATTGCTTGGATGGAGAAGGACCCGAGCATTGAAAAAGCTGACACACTGGGGAGTTTGCGACGAAAGGCGGCAACGGTAGGGGACATTGATATTGCAGTAGCAACCAATAAGCCAATAGATGCAATTTCCCACTTTGTAAAATATCCAAAAAAGCAAAAAATCATTGAACAAGGGGACAAATCCGCCTCGATTTTTCTGCCCGGTAATGTTCAGGTAGACATTCTTCCAACTCACCCGGATGCATACGGTGCCGCTCTACAACACTTTACAGGTAGTAAGCACCATAATATTGCACTTCGTGAGTTTGCTCTTAAGAAAGGACTAAGCCTGAACGAGTACGGAATTAGTAAAATAAATCAAAAATTAAATATTAAAAAGCAATTTGAAACAGAGAAACAGTTTTATAACTTCTTAGGACTTGAATGGATCCCCCCCGAACTTAGAGAGGATCAGGGTGAAATTGATGCTGCCCAGAAAAACAAGGTTCCGAACCTTGTTGAACTGGAAGACATAAGAGCAGATTTTCAGATTCATTCAAGTTTTGATATCGAAACATCACATGATTTGGGTGAGTCGGGAATGGAACAAATAATAGAAAAGGGGAGTGAACTTGGTTATTCACATTTAGCTTTCACAGAACACAATCCCAGCCAAAAGGGACATACCGAAAATGATATTGTGGAAATATTAAAAAGAAAGCGTGAAAAAGTTGACCAACTTAATTACTCACTCTCTAAATCGAATACAAATGGTGTTCAACGAGTATTCAATAGCCTTGAAATTGACATTCTTCCGGATGGCAGACTCCCCATTCCTGATGCGGGTCTGGCAACTTTAGATTTTGCACTCGTCTCGATCCATTCCAGTTTTGATTTGGATCGAGATAAAATGACAAAAAGAGTTTTGACCGCACTCGCCCACCCCAAAGTCAAAATTTTTGCCCACCCTACTGCCAGAAAAATCAATGAACGGGAAGGGGTGGAGTTAAATTGGCCGGAAATATTTGAATTTTGTAAGAGTAAGAATAAGTGGGTTGAAATAAACTGTGATCCGATGCGACTCGACCTGCCGAACACATTGGTTCATGATGCGGTAAAGTTGGGTGTGAAATTAACCCTGGGAACCGATGCGCATCACAAAGACGGATTGAACAATATGATTTTTGGAGTAAGTGTGGCCAGGCGCGGTTGGGCAGAGAAAAAAGACATAATAAACTGTCTTACATTGATTGAGTTTGAAAAAGAATTTATTTAAGTTATAATAAAATATGGTTTTATATGTAATAGTCGGAGTAGCAGTTTTGGTGGTTTTATATTTGATTTCCACATACAACTTTTTTGCAACTGCAAAAACAAGAGTAAACGCGAGTGTTCAGGAGATTGGTAATCAACTTAAAAGGCAGGCGGACTTGATTCCCAACCTGGTATCAGCCGCAAAAGGATATTTGAAGCATGAAAAAGGGATTTTTGAAATGCTAACTTCTGCAAGGAAGCAAATCGCAGGTGCAATTTCATCCGGCGATGTTGGCAAAATGGCCGAGGCATCAAGCGAGCTTTCGAAGGTAATTCCAAAGCTTTCAATCGCAATTGAGGACAATCCTGAACTTAAAGGAGACTCGGTTGTAACTAATTTGATGGACGATCTGCGGGATACATCTGACAAGGTTATGTATGCAAGGCGTTTAATGATTGATTTGACGGCTGATTATAATGTTAAGCTGGTAACATTTCCAAGTAGTATCGTCGCAAACATGTTCGGCTTCCCCTCTTTAAAAGGGCTCGAAACTCCTGAGTCAGGAGAATTCACAAATGTTTCTGAGTCAGATACAAAAACTCCAAAAATTGATCTGTAATGCAAAACATTTACGAGGTTCAATCTTCAAATAAAATTAAAACTTTTGTCATAGTTGCTTTCTTCTTGGCATTTTCCTTTATTGCAATATATGTTCTTACGCGCGCTTTTGGAGTTTATAACGGTTATGAACCAGGAGGTCTTGGCTATTTTGGAGTTGCGCTTATTTTCTCCGGAGTTTCCACATTCATAAGTTATTATTATTCGGACAAAATTGTATTGGGAATTTCTGGTGCCAGAGTCGCCAATTCAAAAGAAGATAAATTTTTCACTCAGGTTGCGGAAAACCTTTGTATTGGGGCTGGAATTCCAAAACCAAAATTGTATGTAATTCAGGATTCAGCCCCAAACGCATTTGCAACGGGCAGAGACCCTGAACACGCAGTAGTTTGCGCAACCACCGGCCTCCTTTCAAAATTAACAAGAACCGAGCTGGAAGGAGTACTGGCGCACGAGATATCTCACATTAGGAATTATGATATTCGCCTGATGTCTGTTGTATCCGTTATGGTTGGCCTCATTGCCCTTTTGGGAGATTGGTTTCTAAGGGCCCGCTTTTGGGGCGGAAGTCGCCGCGATAACGACAACAATAGTGCGGGAGCAATAATTATGGTAGTAGGAATTATATTTGCTCTCCTTTCCCCTATTATAGCCCAATTAATTCAACTTGCAGTATCCCGACGCCGGGAATTTATGGCGGATGCAGGAAGCGTTGAAATTACTCGTCAACCACAAGGACTTATCTCTGCCTTAGTAAAAATTTCATCCGATACTGAACCGCTCGAAGCTGCAAATAAAGCTACAGCCCATCTTTACATCGTGAATCCTTTTAAAGATAGAACTAACAAGGCAATTTCTAGGATGGCTTCACTTTTTAATACCCATCCGCAGGTGGCCGAACGTATTAAGGTTTTAAAGTCCATGACTTAAACATCTTGAAGATAACCCCGTTTAGCTTTATGATTGTCTGGTATGACACAAATTAATGCGGATGATGTTTCTCATGTAGCAAAACTTGCAAACCTAAGCCTGACCGACACTGAAATAAAAAAATTTACCCCGCAATTAACCAAAATTATTGACTACATTAGTGAGCTTTCTGAAGTGGACACAAAAGACGTTGAACCAACCAGTCAAACCACAGGTTTAACTAATGTGACAAGGTCGGACGAGGTCGTGACGGGAAATATTTTAACTCAAGATGATGCGCTTTCTGGAACTGATAACGCTCACAATGGCTATTTTAAAGTCCCCGCAATTCTTTCGGAAAGGACTGACAAATGAAATTACCACTAACTATTAAAGAAACTCAAAAAGGGCTTTTGGAAAAAGAATTTTCGGCCGTTGAGCTCGTAGACTCATATCTTTCAGAAATAAAGAAAAAAGATAAAGGATTAAATGCATTTTTGACCGTTACGGAAGACGAAGCATATAAGAAGGCAAAATATATCGATAATTCGATGCTGAAAGCAGACTTTTTTGAGTCACACTCCTTATTTGGTGCGGTTGTTGCATATAAAGATTTGTTTTTAACAAAAGGGGTAAGAACTACCGCAGGCTCTAGGGTTTTATCAAGTTATGTTCCTGCCTATTCCGGAACTGTTGTAAAGAAAATGGAAGAGGCAGGCGCGATAATGATTGGAAAGACAAACTGCGATGCATGGGCACACGGAGCAAGCGGAGAAAATTCTGATTATGGTCCTACGAAAAACCCTTGGAATAAAGAATATGTTCCAGGAGGGTCTTCGAGCGGTTCTGCGGTGGCGGTTTCTGCCGGAATGTCCCTCATTTCAGTTGGAACCGATACAGGAGGCTCCGTAAGGCAGCCAGCAAACTTTTGTGGAGTTGTTGGACTTAAACCAACATACGGCGCAATATCCCGCTACGGCGTAATTGCTATGGCCTCATCTCTTGATACGGTAGGGTCATTCGGACACTCAATCGAAGATGTAGAGACAATTTTCAACACAATTAAAGGAGAAGATGGACTTGATGCAACCGTCAGGAATTTTCAAGCATCAAGTTCCAAATCTCAAACAAATTCTAAATCTAAAATTACAATTGGGGTAGCAAAAGAATATTTTGCAGGGGGACTCGACAAAGAGGTCGAGAATAACATAAACGAGGCTATAAAAATATATAAAAAAATTGGAATAGATGTTAAGGAAATTTCTTTACCTCACACAAAATACACAGTCCCTGTTTATTACATTGTGATGTCAGGAGAAGTTTCTTCGAATCTCGGAAAATTTGATGGGATTAGATACGGGAACGGACGGGACACATTTGGAGCGGAAGCAAAAAGAAGAATAATGCTGGGAACTTATGTGCTGTCAGCAGGCTATTATGACGCCTTTTATCTTAAAGCCCAAAAAGTTAGATCAAAAATAATTGAAGATTTTGATAATGCATTTAGCCAAATTGACGCAATAATTTCACCCGTTTTCCCAACACCTCCTTTCAAAATTGGAGAAAAATCAGACGATCCGCTTCAAATGTATTTAGCTGATGTTTATACAGCGGGTGCCAATTTGGCAGGAATTCCAGGACTTTCTGTTCCATTCGAATTTTCCAAAAAAGGACTCCCTTTGGGATTCCAGCTTTTGGGACCAAGGTTTTCTGAACCAACTCTTTTTGAATTGGGGAAAATATATCACAAAGCTGTTGGTTTTGTGCCTAAAACAGCAATTTAGAATTTTTTTATGAAAGAATATATAAAAATAATTACAAGATCAAGTTTTAGTTATCTCTGGAT
>JBBTZE010000041.1:8700-26075 GCA_038061545.1 Patescibacteria group bacterium
TTATGAAAGAATATATAAAAATAATTACAAGATCAAGTTTTAGTTATCTCTGGATTTCTCAAATACTGTCCCAAGTTACTGTAAACATGATGAACTTTCTCTTGTTAACGCGCCTTTTTACAATAACAGGCTCATCTATTGCCACAGCACTTCTTTGGGTAACTTACGCGCTCCCTTCAATATTTTTTGGGCCAATCGGGGCAGCATCGGTTGACATAATAAATAAAAGGAAAATACTGATGCTTACAAACCTATTGCAGGCGGCGAGCGTTGTTCTTCTCATATTTTTTCAGACGCAGTCAATATTTCTTCTTTATTTTGTAGTTTTGGCATATTCATTTTTTAATCAGTTTTATGTTCCAGCAGAATCCGCTTCATTGGTTTTGGTAGTTGATAAAAAGCATTTGGCCGGGGCCAATAGTATATTTTTTATTACTCAGCAGTCAGCATTAATAGTGGGATTTGGCTTGGGAGGAATAATGGAGAGACTGATCGGATTTAACGGCAGTTTAATTTTATGTGCAGCATTTCTTTTTGTCGCTTTTGTCAGTGTTTCATTTTTGACAGATATGAAGGACAAAACCAAAACTTCGGAAGGGTTTGAGAAATTGATAACAAAGTTTTTTTCAAGCATTGTGGAGGGATATCACTTTATTAAATCCAAAAAAGCGGTTTTGTACCCCTTACTTTTACTTTTAGTACTTCAGGTGCCTTTGGCCATTATAATCGCCAATCTTCCAATAATTGGCACGCAAATATTAAAAGTTGGGCTTAGCTATTCCGGACTTTTGGTAGTGGTTCCCGCAGGAATTGGGGCATTTATTGGGTCAGTAATTGTTCCAAGAGAGCTTAAAAATGGTGTAAGGAAGAAAGCACTAATTGAAATAGGTCTAATTTTTGTGGGGATAGCATTTTTCGGTTTGTCGTTGGGGGTTTCATTTATTCCATTAATCTACAGACTTATAGCTTCAATCGTTTTAATTATATTTGCAGGAATCGGATATGTTTTGGCAAATATCCCTGCACTTACATTTTTACAGGAGACTACACCTGCCGAGATAAGAGGAAGAGTTTTTGGCAACTTTTGGTTCATGGTGACCATAATTACGATATTCCCGGTTATATTTTCGGGATTCATTACAGAATTTTTGGGAGTAAAACTTATTCTTTTTCTGATGGGAGCGGGATGCTTGGCAATTTTTACATACATGTATAAAAGTGGAAATGAATTAATAGAAAACAATTTTTAGTGAAATACACACCAATAATCGGACTGGAAGTCCACATTGAGCAGTCAACAAACAGTAAACTTTTTTGCGGATGTCCAGCCGACCATTTTGGGAAAAAAGCCAACACTCAAACATGCCCTGTTTGTTTGGGACTTCCAGGAGCTTTGCCATATTTAAACTCAATTGCAGTTGAAAATATTTTGAAATTTGGACTAGCTTTTGGATGTGACGTTAATGAATTTTCAAAATTTGACCGCAAACATTATTTTTATCCCGATCTTCCAAAGTCATATCAAATTTCACAATACGATCTTCCATTTTGTAAAAGCGGCAAGTTCCGCGACATTCATATAAGGAGAATTCATTTGGAGGAAGACACAGGTAAACTTGTACACCAGACAGTTAACGGAGATAAAGTTTCATTAATTGATTTCAATAGGAGTAGCGTGCCGCTGATGGAAATGGTTACTGAACCTGATTTTCATGATACAGATACAATCGTAATATTCCTTAAAGAAGTTCAGTTGATCGCAAGATATTTGGAAATTAGTAATGCAGACATGGAAAAAGGCTCAATGAGGCTTGAGGCAAACATATCATTGCAAACTCAAAACTCAAATGTCAAAAGTCAAAACTTGCCAGACTATAAGGTTGAACTAAAAAACATTAATTCATTTAAATTCTTGGAAAAGGCTGTTAATGCAGAAATTATACGTCAGCAAGAAATATTGGATAAAGGCGAAAAAGTTGATAATGAAACGCGTGGGTATGATGAGATAAAACAAACAACTTTCCTACAGCGTAGCAAGGAGGATGCAAAAGATTACAGGTATTTTCCGGAACCAGACATACCTCCGCTTAGCATCGGAAAATCTCAAATCTCAAATCTTAAATCTCAAATTCCAGAACTGCCGGAGAAAAAAAGAAAGAGGTTTGAATCTGAATATAAATTATCAAAAGACTCAATAGACATTTTAGTTTCAGAAAAGTCTCGCGCTGATTACTTCGAGGAGGCCGTTAAGATCGGACAGGGATCCCCCCTGTCAGCAAAAAACATTGCGGACCTGATGGTTAATAAAAAGTTGGATCACGAGTATCCGGAGCCGGCAGGACTAGTTAAAAAGATTGTAGAACTAACCAAAGTTGTGTATTCTTCGAATGATGATGTTGAAAATGCCGTGAAAAGTGTTTTAATGGAGAATGTTAAGGCAGTTCGTGATTATCAAAACGGCAATGGAAATGTGATTGGATTTTTGATTGGAATGGTACAGAAGGAGTTAAAGGGAAAAGGAAATACGCAAACAGTCCGCGAGAAATTATTAGAAAAAATACAAAAATGAGTGAAGTATCAATTGGCCCAAACTTGAATCAAAGCAGAGAAGAAATTTGGTCAGAGTGGGCAAAGGAGAAGAGTCCTGATGAAATCGGCAAAATGTTAGCCTCTAAAGAGAAGGAGGCAGAAATAGATCCATTGTCGAAATTGCTAAATAGAAGAGGTTTAAATCGAAATATAGAAATATTCCAAAATATCCATGAGAGAGAAAGTGTCCCAATCTCGTTTTTATATTTTGATATTGATAATTTTAAAGATGCCAATGACGAATGGGGTCACGAAGCTGGAGATCAAGTTATAATTTTTATATCTCAAGTAATGAAAGATGCGAGTAGAGCTTCAGATATTTTAGCTAGAACCGGAGGCGATGAATTTGTTGCAATGCTACCATACACAGATGAAATTCAAGCAGATAATTTAAAAAAAAGAATGATCGGATTAATGGAAATTTCACTTAACGAGATGGAAGAAGGAGATTTGCTAGCTGAAATGGGTCTTTCCTTAAGTATTGGAAATAGCACAACAGGTATTGATGAAGACCTTAACTTTGCCTTAAACAGAGCTGATAAAGAAATGTATAAAGTAAAGAAAAATTCTAAAAATGGCTAGTAAATTCACCCATCTTCATTGCCATACTGAGTACTCGCTTCTTGACGGCCTATCAAATATTCCAAAGTTGATCTCGCATGTAAAAGAGCAGGGAATGGACTCTCTGGCAATTACAGATCACGGTGTGATGTATGGGGAAATTGAGTTTTATAAAAATGCGCAGAAACAGGGAATTAAGCCAATTTTGGGAATGGAAGGCTACATTACTGATGGAGACTTAAAAGATAAGGGTGATAAAAGCAGGCAAAATTTCCACATACTTCTGTTGGCCAAAAACAATGAAGGCTACAAAAACTTAATGAAGTTGTCCTCCATTGCCCAGCTCGACGGATTTTATTACAGACCCCGTATGGATCACGAACTTTTAAAAAAATATTCAAAAGGCTTGATTTGCTCATCCGCCTGTCCCCAGGGTGAGATTGGAAAAGCTTTGATTAATGATAATTACAAAAATGCAAAGAAAACAGCCGTCTGGTATTTGGACACATTTGGCGACGATTATTATTTGGAACTTCAAAGACATGAATTTGGAAAATGGATCTCGTCGGCTGGTACAGCGGAAATAAAAAACAATCTAAAGGACCTTCAGGATTCAGAAAATAAATGGAATAAAGGAATAGTTAAGCTCAGCCGTGATTTGGGCATCCCAATAATTGCCACAAATGATGCTCATTATATTAAACAAGAAGATGCATTTGCACAAGATGCTTTGGTTTGTATTTCAACCGGGAAAACCGTAACCGACACCAAAAGATTAAGATATATTGATGCCCAGACTTTTTATGTAAAGTCCCCGGAAGAAATGAAGGAACTTTTCCCCGATCTTCCCGATGCATTGGAGAATACAGTTAAAGTTGCGGACAAATGCAATGTGGAAATAACACTGGGGAAATGGTTTTTTCCAAAAGTACGATTGCCAAAAGGAGTTGCACCAGAACAACAACTTAGAAAGATGGCTCATGAAAGGCTCATGCAAAGAATTGAAAAACCCGATAAAGAAACGTTATCGAGGCTTGATTATGAACTCGAGATCATTTGCTCTAAAGGCTATGCTCCATATTTTTTAATAGTTATGGATTTAGCTAATTGGACAAATACTCAAGGAATAATTACCAATACAAGAGGTTCTGCTGCCGGATCATTAGTTTCTTATGTTTTGGGAATCACTACAGTAAATCCACTTACATATTATCTGCCGTTTGAAAGGTTTTTGAGTCCAAAAAGACCTTCTCCACCAGATATCGATTTAGATGTAGAAGATAATAGACGTGAAGAAATCATTGGCTATATTACAAAAACTTATGGAAAAGACAGGGTCGCTCAGGTTTGCACATTTGGAAGGATGCTAAGTAGAGCCGCAGTACGTGACGTTGCTAGAGTTTTGGGCTATCCTTATTCAGTTGGAGATAAAATTGCCAAGATAATTCCCCCTCCAAAACAAGGATTCCCGATAACAATTACAAAAGCGTTAATAGAAGTTTCTGAACTTAAGGAACTTTATGACGCGGATGCAGATACCAAGAAGGTGATGGATTTGGCAATGCAATTGGAAGGGTCTGCCAGGCACGTATCGGTTCATGCGGCAGGAATTGTCGTGGCGCCATCGGAAATTACCGATTTTTCACCGGTCCAAAGGGAACCTTCCGGGGATAAAATAATTACCCAGTATGAAATGCACGCATCTGAGGATGTAGGTTTGCTAAAAATTGATATCCTTGGTATTCGCAATTTATCTATACTTGGCGCATCCATTGATATCGTTAAAAAAACTAGAGGCAAGGCTGTTAATATTCAAGAGATTCCTTTGACAGATGAAAAAACTTTTGAGATGCTAACTCGCGGAGAAACAATGGGTGTTTTTCAATTGGCGAGCGGAGGCATGACAAAATATATTAAAGATCTTAAGCCAAACCGGGTTGAGGACCTGATGGCTATGGTTGCCCTATACCGACCGGGGCCAATCTCGCAAATCCCCGAATATATAAAACGTAAAAATAATCTAAAACTTGTGAAATATTTGGACCCGCGAATGGAAAAGTTTTTGGGCGCATCATACGGTCTGATTGTTTATCAGGACGATCTTCTTTTTTGTGCGATTGATTTGGCGGGATACACTTGGGAGGAATCGGATAAGTTCAGAAAGGCGGTTGGAAAGAAAATTCCGGAAGAAATGGCAGCCCAGCGTGAGAAGTTCGAGACAGGAATCGTGAATCATGGTCAAACTAAACAGTTTGCGGAAGATCTTTGGAAGTTATTTGAGCCGTTTCAGTCTTATGGATTCAATAAGGCTCATGCTGCCAGTTATGGAATGGTTGCATATCAAACTGCGTACATGAAAGCTAATTTTACCGTTGAATATATGACAGCGCTTTTGACGGCTGAATCAGACGATAAAGAAAAAATTTCTGCGGCAATCAATGAATGTAAAAGAATGGGGATAAAAGTTCTTCCACCAGACATCAATGAATCAGGGGTTGGCTTTGAGATTTCAAAGGACATTGATTCACTAGACGGAATGTCAATCAGATTTGGGTTTTCGGCAATCAAAAATGTTGGAGTTGCTGCCATTGAGGCAATTCTTTTGGCGCGCAAGGACGGAAATTTCGTCTCACTTCCCGATTTTTTTTCAAGAATCGATGGAAGACGCGTCAATAAAAAAGTTTTGGAAAGCTTGATTAAAGTTGGAGCTTTGAGCAAGTTTGGCAACAGAGCCGCAATTCTGGCGTCTCTTGACTCAATCCGTGAGAAGGTTACAAAACCAAAAGGGGACGATAATCAAGGCGGGCTTTTTGTGTCAGAGGAAATAGTTAAGACTTCTCAGCAAAGCCTGAATATAAATGAAACGATTGAGGAGCTGCCTCAGATTGAGCTTGAAACTTTGGAAAGGCAACTATTGGGATATTCATTATCCGGAAGACCGATTCAAGATATTGTTGGACCTCTTGAGCGTGAGGCTACACATAAAATATTTGAACTTGGAGGACATGAGTTAGTAAACGAGACGGTTCGTATTGCCGCTGTTGTATGCGAAGTGCGGGTAATTTTAACCAAAAAAACCGGTGCCGAAATGGCTTTTGCAAAAATTGATGATGGAACGGGAATTATTGAAACTGTGGTATTTCCCAAAATTTTCAGAGATACGCGTGATTTTTGGGTTGAAGGCCAGCCTCTTTTGATTCATGCCAGGGTGGACTTGCGGGATGAAGATGTGGGACTAATTGTCGAGTCTATTGAGACACTTGCCAATTTTTCTGAAAATAAAGAGCGCGAGGTATATATAAGTGTGCCTGCGGGAGTGGGTGCAGACTCTCTAAAGAGGTTAAAAGCTCTACTGACTGAGAATTTAGGCACCCAAACCGGGTATCTGGTTTTTGATGGAGGGAAAAAGATCAAGCTTCCTTTTAAAATTGCCTGGAACGAGACCTTGGCCAAGAGCATCTCAGGCGTCCTTGAAGGTAGCCCTCTCTGATGGTACAATAGCCCATATGGCTATTAAAATAATCCTAAAAGAGGTGGAATTTGGTGTTGGGGACCGCATCCGAGTACACCAAAAAATCAAGGAAGGCGACAAAAATCGTGAATCAATATTCGAGGGCATGGTGCTTAAAATTAAAGGCAGAAACCCCGGAAAGACCTTCACAGTAAGAAGGATTGGCGAGGCGGGGGTGGGTATTGAAAAAATATTTCCAATAGAACTTCCATCAATCGAAAAGATTGTGGTTGTAAAAAAGGGTACGGAAGGTATTAAACGGGCAAAGCTTTACTATACAAGAACCAAGTCGCCCACAGAAGTTGACCTTATTTTTAGAAGAGCCAGCACTCGTGCGAATGAAGCCAGCAAACCAAAAAAAGTTCTTCGGAAAAAAAGGTGAGGAAATAGCTTCAGAAATCCTTGTTAAAAACGGATATACGATTATTGACCGTAATTTTTCGAGTCGTTTTGGTGAAATTGACATTGTTGCGGAAGAGGGAGATACGTTGGTTTTTGTTGAAGTTAAAACTAGAAAAGATGTACGTTTTGGCTTACCCCAAGAAGCGGTTACGGCATCAAAACTTGGAAAAATCAAAAAAACTGCAGAGTATTATTCACTTATTCATCCCGAACTTCCCAAAAAAATAAGAATCGATGTTGTGGCTTTGATTGTAAATGGAGACACTATTGAATATTCAAAAATAATTAAAGTATATTAAAAGAAGACGGCCGGCAAGTGGAAGAAGTAGTATATAATGTAGCTGATGTTAATTTTAGGAATTGATCCGGGAACTGCTACTACTGGATACGGTCTTGTGCGTTTAACGGAAAAAGGAAATGAGGTTATAACCTGGGGTCTTATTGAAACTGATAAAAATGGGTTTAAAGAGCATAGACTTGAAAAAATCTTCGAAGAAACCTTGGCGCTTCTCTCCCTTCATAAGCCGGATGTTTTTGTTTTTGAAAAAATATTTTTCGCAACAAATGCCAAAACAGTAATTGCTGTGGGTCAAGCACAAGGAGTCATGCTTTTGGCTGCCAGTAAAGCAAAAGTGGAGGTATTTGAATATGCTCCCGGCACAATAAAAAAAATGATAACAGGTTCCGGGCGCGCAAACAAAAAAGAAGTTCAGGAACATATCAGGAAAATTCTTGGAGACCGCGTCAAAAGTGTGAAAGGCAAAAAGACTCATTTTGACAACGAAGCAGATGCTCTTGCCATTGCTTTGACACATGCATTCAAAATTACGGAGGGGGTGATTAATAATGTTTAAAATAGGCAAAGTTAGTCATTTTTATGACAAGATTGGTGTAGCCATAGTGGACCTTGATGCGCCTTTGGTGGTAGGTGATAAAATAAAATTTGTAAGGGGTGGTGAAGATTTGTTTGAACAAAACGTTGATTCAATACAAATCGAACATAATAAGGTAGAGTCGGCCAAAAAAGGTGATGTAGTGGGACTTAAGACTTCTGAAAATGTAAAAGACGGAGCAGACGTTTACAAGCTCTAGATAAAAGACTGGCAAGATACTATGATACTAGGGTGAAACGAAGTAGCCTAAAAATAGAGTGGAGTGATGCGCCCGATATAAGAAAAAGGATTCATCTCTTGGTTAAACATGCAGAAATTGATTGGGTAGTCTCAGGGCGCCTTTTTATTTATAGATCAATTAATAGCAAAACACGGGCATATGCCAGAACTTGGGGATTGCCATCTCTTTGGCAAAGAAGTCTTGACGTAACGCCCGCATATATTATAGAAGTAATTTCCGAGCATTTTGACAAGCTTCCGCAAAGACAACAGGATGAAGTACTTCTGCATGAGCTGGCCCACATTCCCAAAAACTTCTCAGGTGCACTAGTGCCACATATCAGACGAGGTAAAAGAAATTTTCATGGAATGGTTCACGATCTTGTTGATAAGTATTTAAGAAATTTCAAATAGCTTTATAGGACTGTCCTCATAAGCTAGTCGTACAATAATAATGAAAATAATAGTTTTACATGGGGAGAATAATTTAAAAAGTTTTGAAAGACTTAAAAAGTTTATTGAGTCAGCCAAAGAGCGCTCGTGGGAAATTATTAATATTGATGAATCTACATTAAGCCTCCCCGAAAGTCTTTCCGGCATTTCACTATTTGAAACCGAGAGATTTTATATTCTTAGAGACATAAAAAAACTTGGTAAAACGGAAGTGGAATGGATAAACAATAATTCAGATTCAATAAAAGGCACACTTGTTATTTACCAAGGTGACGCAGTTTCTCAACTGATTCTTAAAGCTCTTCCAAAAGATACAAAACTTGAAGCATTTCCAATACCAAAAATTATATGGGGATTTTTAGAACATTTGTATCCTGGCAATTACAAAACCTGTCTAAGAGAGCTCCACATGATTATCGAAACTGAACCTGTTGAGTTTGTGTTTACTGTTATTGCCAAACAGTTCCGTGATTTATATTGGGTAAAAACTGATTCGGCGTCAACTACTTTTCCTCCTTGGAAAATTTCGAAACTAAATAGCCAAAGCTCAAAGTTTACAGAATTGCTATTAACCGAAATTATTAAATCACTTGCTCAAATGGATGTTGATGCAAAGACTGGGAAAGGAGATTTAGTTTCGTCACTTGACCTTCTTATTGTTAAAAAACTAAAATGATAGTGTGAAAGTAATAGCCGAACTAACAAAAGAAGATATTAATCAGTTGAAGTTGGTAGTCTTTGACGTTGATGGCGTCACAGTTAAAAAAGGTACCCAGATAGAAGAACTTAAAACTGAAGACAGTACAAAGTTTACAATTAAAACTTCAAATCTATCATCCGATATGAAAGCGAAACTTGAGGAACTTAAAAAGTTTTATTTTGTGGCAATTTGTTCTGGCAGAAGTTCGTTATATCTGACGGATGTATTTAACGATTTGCTTTGGGATAATTTTGCGCTCATAAGCGAGATCGGAATATTTACACTTCTTAATGGTGAACTTATACAAAATAAAAAATTTGATAACCGCCTACTAGAAAAAATGAGACTTCTTCGAAACGACCTTTCAAAATTGGTAGGAGATAAGCCTGAGCTTGCGGATTTTGAATTAAAACAATTTTTACTAACACTTCACGCATCAAGCGAGCTTCCAGAAGTAGCTGAGATTATGAAAAAGGACGATCCAGAAGGTGAATTTTATTGTATCTGGAACGGTGAAGCTTTTGATATTGCTCCAAAAATTTTAGACAAAGGTGAATCAGTTAAAATTTTGGCAAAACAAATCGGTATTGGGGTTCACCAAACTATGGCAATCGGAAATGGTCCAAATGATAAATCAATGACTGATGCAGCTGGAATTGGAATAACTACAGATAAAATATCATTGGAATCAGATTACTATACAAGCGGGAATGAAGAGCTTGGTGGGATGGAGGTTATTGATAAACTCTTGGAACTTAATAAATAATGATCATGGAAACTATAGACAGTCTTCAAATTGGTAAGTCTTTGGAGCTTTTTCCCGATCAAATTAGAAATAGTTTTAATGAGGCTTACAGCGTTAATATTGCGGAATTTTCGCCCCAAGCAGTTATTATTAGTGGCATGGGTGGATCCAGTAACGCCGCCAAAATCTTGGAAGGAATTTATGAGAACGATTTTAAAACCGGAGTCGATATTGATATTCATAACGATTATGGATTGCCGATTTGGGTAAACAAAGAAACGCTTGTTATTGCCAATTCCTACTCCGGCAACACCGAGGAAACACTATCCTCGGTTGATGTTGCGATAAAAGCAGGAGCCACAATAGTTGCAGTTACAACAGGAGGAAAATTAAAAGATATGATTAATGAAGGAGTTATTGCAGGCGCGGTTGTAGAGGATATTGAAACAAATCCTTCAAGATTTCCAAAGTCCGGGCTTGGAATTTCTTTTGGAGCACTGGCCGGGGTCTTGTCCAAAATCGGAGTAATTAAACTTACAAAAGATGAGTTGGATAATGCGTTGATCGAACTTATCGAAATCAGGAAATCTTGGGATGCGGAGGCAAAAGCCGGCTGGTTTGCAGATACAATACCTGTACTTTTTTCAGGTCGGCCATTTCTTGGATCATTAAACGCGGGGAGGAATGCAATTTGCGAAATTGGCCGGGTATTCACACTCTTTTTTGATTTTCCTGAGGTGAATCATGTATTGGTTGAGGCAACGGGGAAACCTGAGTTTGTAAAGCAAAATTTGAAATATTTATTTTTTGAAAGTAATTTCCTCCACCCGAGAGTTAAAAAAAGATTCGAAGTAACTAAAAAAATATTTGATGAACAGGGACTTACATATTCAAGTTATACCTTAAAAGGATCAAGTATTCTTTCGCAGGCACTGGAGCTGGCACATTACTCTGCATGGGTAGGTTATCACCTAAGCATTCTCCGAAATGAAGATCCCGGTCCCGAGCCCTGGATACTCAAACTAAAAGAGTCCCTCGTTTAAGCATGTTCAATTAATTGGGCATTTGAAATTTGTTATTTGTAATTTACAATTAATGAGTATGCCTGCCAAGAAATTTGTTATTGACTTCAAAGATATTGACAAAAGAGACGTACCATTAGTTGGAGGTAAAAATGCCAACTTGGGAGAAATGATAAAAGCCGGGCTTCCGGTTCCTCCCGGGTTTGCAATTACCATTCACGCATACGACCTTTTTTTGGAGGAAAATACACTCGTCGAGAGAATTTATAAAATTCTAAACGAAACAAATGTTGAAAATCCAGATGAGCTTAAAAATGCATCCAAACAAATCCAAAGTATAGTTCAAAGGGGTAAGGTCCCGGAAATTGTTGCCCAAGAAATAATAGCTTTTTATAAAAAAATGTCCGGAATATTTAAGCACACTCTGGTTGCTGTCAGGTCATCAGCAACCGCAGAAGACGCTCCCGGAACTTCATTTGCAGGACAGCAGGCAACCTTTTTAAACATTAAAGGCGAAGCAAACTTGATTGAAAGCGTAAAGCAGTGTTGGGCATCTCTTTTTACCGAACGATCAATTTTTTACAGAGTTCAAAACCATGTTAAACACGAAAAAGTAAAGGTATCTGTTGGAGTTCAAAAAATGATTCAATCAGAGGTCTCAGGTGTAATGTTTTCAATGGATCCTGTTACAAACGACAAAGAAAGGATGGTAATTGAAGCTGTTTGGGGACTTGGTGAAATGATTGTCCAAGGATCGGTTGTGCCAGATAAATATGTTGTACAAAAAGATACGTTTGACATTCTTTCAAAGGAGGTCTCGGATCAGTCAATCCAGTTGATTAAAATAGACGGGGTTACAAAGGAAACGCAGGTTCCGAAAAAGGTTCGCGAGACACAAAAAATAACTGATGAGGAGATTGTGAAATTGGCCCGCATGTCCCAAAAACTTCAGGAGCATTATTATTTTCCACAAGACTCCGAATGGGCAAAAGAAAAGGGAGAGCTTTATTTAGTTCAAACGCGTCCAATTACTACAGTTAACGCAGTCACAAAAGCCTCAAAACAACAAAATTCAAACGACATAAAAATGGCCTCCTTACCAATCCTTACCGGTGCTCCTGCATCGCCAGGAATCGGAACGGGACCCGTCAAAATCCTTAAAAGCCCGAAGGAAATTGGAAAAATTGAAAAAGGAGATGTGCTTGTTGCACCCATGACTTCGCCCGATTACGTTCCTGCTATGAAAAAGGCAAATGCGATTATTACCGACCAGGGTGGGCAAACTTCCCACGCCGCAATTGTCTCCCGCGAGCTCGGAATACCTTGTGTTGTTGGAACACAGATGGCTACACATGAACTTAAAGACGGCATGATAGTAACGGTCGATGGAGAAACAGGTCAAATTTATATGGGGTCAAAGGTGAAAGTTGAAGTATCTAACATAAAACAGGAGTCCAAATCAAAAGATAGCAAGACTAGAACCGCTACTAAAATTTATGTAAATTTGGCAGAGCCGGAAAGAGCCAACGAAGTATCAAAATTAAATGTTGACGGTGTAGGACTTTTGAGAGCCGAATTTATGATCGCAAACATTGGAATTCACCCAAAGGAAGCCATAAAGCTCAAAAAACAGGATGAATTTGTAAAGAAGTTAACTCATGACATCTCAACTTTTTGCGAAGCCTTCAGTCCAAGGCCTGTTGTCTATAGAGCAACTGATTTTAAAACTAATGAGTACAGGAGTCTTCCCGGGGGAAAATATTGGGAGCCTGAGGAGCCAAATCCAATGCTTGGTTTTCGCGGTGCCTACCGCTATGTCAGTAGTCCGGAAGTTTTTAATTTAGAACTTCAGGCTATTAAAAATGTACGGGGAAAATATAAAAACCTGCATTTGATGATTCCTTTTTGCAGGTCTCCCCAAGAACTTGCAAGAGTTAAAAAACTTGTCGCAGTTAGCGATCTTTTTGCCGATTCAACCTTCAAATTTTGGATGATGGTTGAAATTCCGGTCAACGTCATTCAAATTGAAGATTTTATAAAAGTTGGAATTGATGGCGTATCAATTGGCTCAAACGATTTGACGATGCTAATCCTTGGAGTCGACCGAGACAATTCCGAAGTTGCGATTGAATTTGACGAAAGAAGCCCTTCAGTTATGTGGGCTTTAAGGCGTGTAATAAAAAGATGCGCCAAATATGGAGTTACAACATCCATTTGCGGTCAGGCCCCAAGCCAGTATCCTGAGATTGTAGAAAAACTGGTTAAATGGGGAATAACATCAATTTCGGTTAATCCCGATGTAGTTGGAACAACCCGCGAAATTGTTCATGAGGCTGAAAGAAATATAAATGGCTAAAATCGCTAAAATTTGGGCAAGAGAAATACTGGACTCAAGGGCAACTCCCACAATTGAGGCAGCTTGCATGCTCGATACCGGGCATGTATCAGTGTCATCCGTTCCTTCCGGTGCTTCAACCGGAGCACACGAGGCATTGGAACTGAGGGATGGTGATAATGCCAGATATTTAGGAAAAGGCGTTCTCAAGGCAGTTGAGAACGTCAACATAATCCTGGGACCTTCTCTTATTGGAATGGACCCGTTGGATCAAATTGGAATAGATAAAAAATTGGTAGAAATGGATGGAACTGAAAATAAATCGAAGTTTGGCGCAAATGCTCTTTTATCGGTTTCGGAAGTTGTTGCAAAGTCTGGAGCTTTAATTTCCGGGAAACCGTTATATGCCTGGATCAATCTAATAGCGCAAAAAGGCGGACTTCCTGCTTACATGAAAATTCCAACACCGTTATTTAATATGATCAATGGAGGTAAGCACGGCGCCGGAAATTTGGATTTTCAGGAGTTTTGGGTTATTCCTGCAACTTCAAAACCCTTTTCAGACGGGCTCAGGATGGGTGCTGAAATTTATCAAACAATTGGTGAAAATTTGAAAAGACGCGGTGCTATCCATTCAGTTGGTGACGAAGGCGGATTTGCTCCAAATTTATTTACCAACTCAGATGCGTTTGAGGTATTTATTGAATCAATCAGGCAAACCACGTATTCTCTTGGGCGAGATGTATTTTTGGGACTCGATGTTGCCGCAAATTCATTTTACAAAGATGGTGAATATTCAATCAAAGATAAAACGACTGGTTTAGATGATGATCAACTTTTGGAATACTTTAAAAATACCGTTGAGCAATATAAGTTGGCAATTATCGAAGACCCGTTTCAGGAGGATGCTTGGGACAGTTGGAAAAAGCTTTTTGCGGAGCTTTCTTCACAACTTATTATTGTCGGAGATGACCTACTGGCTACGAATCCAAAACGTGTTGAAAAAGCAATCAAGGAAAACGCTTGCAATGCAATTTTAATTAAGCCGAACCAAATAGGAACTGTCACAGAAACTTTAAATGTTATAAATATGGCCAGAAATGCCAATTGGAAAGTTGTAGTTTCCCATAGATCGGGGGAGACGAATGACAGTTTTATAGCTGACTTTGCAGTTGGAGTATCCGCTGATTATGTAAAATTTGGGGCTCCAGCCAGAGGAGAACGCGTAGCAAAATATAACAGGCTTTCTGCTATTGAAATGGAGCTTCCCAGAGGATAATGCAAGAACAAGGTCAAACTAAATTTGTAGTACTCGCGATTCTTGATGGCTGGGGACTGGCAGCGCCCGGGCCCGGAAATGCAATATCACAAGCAGCTACAGTTAACATGAACAGGTTCTTGGCTTCCTACCCTCATTCACAGCTTATTGCTTCCGGTGAAT
Organism: Patescibacteria group bacterium; assembly: GCA_038061545.1. Classification (GTDB taxonomy): domain Bacteria; phylum Patescibacteriota; class Microgenomatia; order UBA8517; family UBA8517; genus JBBTZE01. Next base: position 23,572 of record JBBTZE010000041.1, read on the forward strand.
CAGTTGGGCTCCCCAGAGGTGAGGATGGAAACACTGAGACGGGGCATTTAAATTTGGGTGCCGGAAGAATTGTTTATCAGGATCTGGTTAGAATCAACATGTCAATTGCCGATGGAACATTTTTTGACAATCAGGCATTAAATGCAGCTTTTGATCATGCTATTAAATTTAATTCAAGCATTCATTTTATGGGACTTGTTGGAGCCGGCGGAGTTCACTCCAACATCGAACATTTATATGCTTTAATTGAACTCGCAAAAAGAAAGAAAATCAAAAACGTTTTTGTTCATGTTTTTACTGACGGTCGTGATTCTCCGCCGACAGCCGCGAAAACCTACATATCTCAACTTAGGGATCTTTTTAAAAAACAGGGGATTGGACAAATCGCATCAATAATGGGGCGCTACTGGGCAATGGATAGAGATTTGAGATGGGATAGAACTGAAAAAGCTTACATGTGTCTTACACATGGCAAGGGAAATTTAGTTAAAACTCCTGAGGAAGTAATGGATGCATCATACGGGAGCGGTAAAACAGATGAGTTTATTGAACCATCTTTGATTATGGGAGTGGATGGCGTACCAATTAGTTTAGTTAAAGAAAATGATTCTGTTGTCTTTTACAATTTTAGAATTGATAGGCCCAGACAACTTACGCGCGCATTTATTCTTGACGATTTTACAAAAGCAAATTCTGAGTGGGGGTTTGATCCTTATGCAGTTAAGTACTCAAAAACACATCTAAAGCCTGTAGGTTCAGAAGACTTACAGGCTCCCTTTGACAGAAGAGAAAAGATTAAAAATTTGTTCTTTGTTACAATGACGGAGTATAGTAAGGCTCTTTCCTCCTCTGGCGCAGTTGTTGCATTCCCTCCTGCAACTGTTCAGGTTTCCCTGGGAAGATTAATTTCAGAAGCGGGGTATAAACAATTAAGATGTGCGGAGAGCGAGAAAGAAAGATTTGTAACATTTTATTTTAATGGGCAGCAAGAAAATGCTTACGAAGGAGAAGATAGAATTATTGTTCCATCGCCAAAAATTGCCACCTATGATTTAAAGCCTGAAATGGCTGCAATTGGACTAACTGACGCAATTTTAACAAGACTTCGCGAAGTACCCGATTACAAATTTGTACTGATAAATTTTGCCAACGTTGATATGGTTGGACACACCGGAAACATCGGTTCAGCAGCAAAAGCTGCGCAAGTAGTTGATGAGTGTTTGGGTAAAATTGCCAGTTGGGTTGAGGCATATGGCGGAACACTGCTCATTACTGCTGATCATGGAAATGCAGAGGAAATGATTGATGCTCAAAGTGGGGAAACAGAGACTGAACATAGCGCGAATCCTGTTCCTTTTATTGCAATCTCAAAAGGCTTGTTTGGTAAAGTTCAGACACTAACAAGTGGAATTTTGGCAGATGTTGCTCCAACCGTTTTAAAACTCTTGAATATTGAGATACCAACTGAAATGACGGGAAGAAATTTACTTGAAAACCTTGAATGACCATTTTTTGGCTTTAATAAACTCGTATGCGATAGGGATTAATGAAAGAACAACAATAACAAGGACGACATAGTGAAAATTAGCTTTCACAAATGGCAAATTTCCGAAGAAATAGCCTCCCCAGACAAAAAAACTAACCCACAAAGTTGCGCCGATAATATTGTAAGCAAGAAAATGTGGATAGGTCATTTTGGCAATTCCTGCAACAAAAGGGGCAAATGTCCGTATAATTGGGACAAACCGGGCAAGGACAATTGCTTTTCCGCCATACTTTTCGTAAAAGGAGTGTGCGTCGTCAAAATGCTTCTTTTTAACAAATCTATTTTCTTTTGAGAAATTTCCTTGTGCATCAAGAAGTTTTGGCCCAATAAAATTCCCAATCCAATAATTTGCAGTATCACCCAAAATTGCAGCAAATAAAAGCAAAAAATATGTTATCCAAATATTTAAACTAGAAGTTGCAGCAAGTGCGCCAGCCGCAAATAATAGCGAATCTCCTGGTAAAAAAGGGGTAATCACGAGTCCTGTTTCCATAAAAACAATCAAAAAAAGGAGTCCATAGGTAAGTGTCCCATACTGAGCTATAACAATTGCCAGATTTTTATCAAGATGAAGAAAAATATCAACTATTTTTGCAAAAAAAAGCGCCATGCCTAAATTGTATCACGCTTTTAGTTTTTGTCGTATCGCCTTACAAGACCTACGACTTTGCCTTGAATTCTGACGTTTTTAACGAATATTGGCTGCATTGCGGAGTTTGCCGGTTGAAGGCGTATTCGTGTGGCTTCTTTAAAAATTCTCTTAAGGGTTGCCATTCCATTGTCCAGAAGTGCAACAACGATCTCACCATCACTTGCTGTTTCAGTTTGTTCGATTACAACATAATCACCGTCATTAATATGGTCTTCGATCATTGATTGGCCGCGTACTTGAAGTACGTAGACCCTCTTTTTACCCGATGCAAAATCAATAGGAACAACAATTGCTCCGGTAAGTATT
>JBBTZE010000042.1:0-1191 GCA_038061545.1 Patescibacteria group bacterium
GTAGCTTTCCCTTTTTATGTACAGTGTCACTTAATTCGTAAGTGCCCCTGATTGTCTACGGGCTCACTACTGTGCCCCCGATAAGAATCGAACTTATATCTCCTCCTTAGAAGGGAGATGCTCTATCCATTGAGCTACAGGGGCGTGGAGCGGGTAGCGGGAATCGGACCCGCGTAACCTGATTGGCAACCAGGTGTACTACCATTGTACTATACCCGCGAACGTAGTGAGCGGGAATAAGGTTCCCTTATACCCGCATAGAACACAAAATAAAAGGTATGTGTGCCGAGATCAGGAGTCGAACCTGAATTGCTTGTTCTTCAGACAAGTGCCTTGACCACCTTGGCTATCTCGGCTTAAAAGCTAATTCTATCAAAATGTGGATCCAGTAGGATTCGAACCTACGACCTTCTCGATGTAAACGAGACGCTCTAACCAACTGAGCCATGGATCCTCGATGAAAGTGACTTAGTGCGCGGGACAGGAATCGAACCTGCACAGCTTGCGCCATATGTTCCTTAAACATACGTGTATACCGTTCCACCACCCGCGCGCGTCGTAATGCGACGCGCTAATCGTACATCAAAACAAAAGTTTTGAGTACTAACGCTTGTCGATTACTCCTTTCAAAATTTCTAAAGAAATTTTGTTTCTCTTCCAAACAAAATCGCATTAGCGATTTTGAGAGGAGAAGCAGACTGAAAATAGCAAAGTCTTTGCACTACAAAGACGAAGCTGAAAAGTCTAGCTTCGACGAGTGCAGAAGAGAGGAGTTGAACCTCCACGGACGTATTAGGTCCACAAGCTTCTGAGGCCTGCGCGTCTTCCAGTTCCGCCACTCCTGCATAAACTCTCTGCAATTATATCAAATTTCAGTCAACTTGACTTTACAGCATAATTTATGTCATCCTGACAACTGATGGAATCCACTCTTTTTAGTCGTGAAGAAAACTTTTCCTTTTGGAAAAACATTGTTTTAGCCTTAGTATTTTTTATTATTACTCCTACCACATTGGGACTTAGCCTATTTTCGCTTATTTCAATTGACAAATCTCTCTCATCAAAAGTTTTGGCAACACAGGCTACTTTTATTGAAAAACCTCAATATGGACTTAGGGTTTATGCATCGCTTCCACTGAACATTCCCACGGTCGGAGGAAGTGTGGGAGCATCTGATGCCAGAGATGAGAT
>JBBTZE010000043.1:0-2562 GCA_038061545.1 Patescibacteria group bacterium
CGGGGAGAGGACTCGACAATTTGTCAGACAAATTGGTTACTTTCCGCCACGAACTTGTGGCTAGGGAGAGAGTCGAACTCTCACGAGGGTTTAACCTCACACGATTTTGAGTCGTGCGCGTCTGCCATTCCGCCACCCAGCCTCACTACGACTTCAATTATACCAAAAATTGGGCTACAATACCCATGTTATGGTAAATGTAACAGATCTCAAAGGCGGAACTGCATTTTTGCACTATGGAAAGCCTTTCCAAGTAATAAAATACAACCTCATCAAAATGGGCAGGGGAAGCGCCACCGTGAGGGTAACTGCCAGAAATCTCACAACAGGTGGAACAGAGGATATTTCTTATCAAAGTAATACCGCAGTTGAAGAGGCAGAGACCTCAAAGCGCAAGCTCCAATACTTATATAAAGATGAAAAAACAGCTTATTTTATGGATCCTGTTAGTTTTGAGCAAATAGAAATTCCGCTTTTGATTCTTGGGACCTCGGTTGCGTATATCAAAGACGGAAGTGACGTTACAGTTCTTTTTTGGGGGGAAACAGCGCTTTCGGTTGATCTTCCTCCAAAGGTTGTACTTTCTGTCACCGAGGCAGATCCGTCTGTCAAAGGAAATTCAGCCAGCAACATCTTTAAGTCCGCAACTCTTGAAAACGGACTTTCAGTTAAGGTCCCGCTATTTATTAAAGTTGGGGAAAAAGTTAGAGTAGATACAAGGAGCGGGGAATATATCGAACGGGCGAAGTAACAAAAAGTAATGCAAGTAATTATTACCTTTAGTTAGAAATCCACCAAAAAGAAGCGATAATTATTGCTATCTGAGTTAACATTCCAGGTATAAACGGCGCATCCACCTGAATACTTCTTTCAAAATCCACCCACTTTTTAAGCCATTTGTCTTTCATGCCAAGAAAGAAAAATGGAATTTTAACTTGATCGGAAGCAACTGAGGCAAAGGAACAAGCAATAATATTAAAAGCCAGCATGTTGTCGCGGAGAGCGCGACCTGCCATAAAAAGCCCTATTCCAAGGGCTAAAAGGGAGTCGGCAATTGCCAAGGTAGTGCTAAATTTTCCCGGTTTACCCAGCTTTTGGGTTTCAGTGTAAAAATGTGGATTCCAATGTGGAATTTTATCGAGTACAAAATGGCTGGCAAAAGCAATCGGGATGGCGAGTGCGGGATTCCCCACTTTGATTGCAATCGCGATTCCAACTGCCACATGCGGCGTCTCGAGCATAGTGTCACAATGATATAACGAACCTGATATAATTGGCAAATGTTCTTTAATTCACTGATACTTTTTATCGGACTTTTGGTATCCCTTTTTATTTTTTGGAAGAGGCTGAAGGAAGACTACTCATCGGAAATAATTTTTAATTCAATTTTTACCATCTACACCACCTTTTTAATCTCAATTTTAATCTCCTCAAAATTTTTACCAATATGGTTTTTTTGGATTCAATTTGCCGGCATTTTAATCGGTCTTACAATTGCCGTCTACAAAAATAAAATCAGATTTTATGAATCTTTTGAGCCATTAATCTTTTCCTTTACCCCGCTACTCACACTCCTTTTTCTAAGAGACGCCGCTTTAAATTCATCATTTTCCTCGTTTTTGGCATTTACCTTTATGCTTATCTTAATTTTTGTTTTTTACTATGTTGATTCGCATTATAAAAATTTTGTTTGGTACCGCTCGGGCAAGATCGGCTTATCCGGGCTTTTAATTCTATTTTTATTTTTTGTGATACGCGCAACTACTTCCGTTTTTTTACCCCATGTGTTATCCTTTTCCGGTAAGATCGAACCTTTTATTTCCGGCTTATCTGCGGGGACTGTTGCAGTCGCAATTTTTATTTTAGGAAGGACTGAAAAATAATATATGAAAACTAAAACAAAAGTGGTTGCACCAAGATTCCCAAGAAACCTTCTTGTTCCGGTTGGCAATTTTTTGCAAAACAAACTTAGAGATCTTAAAAAAAGGAAGAAAGATATATCAAGCGAGGACCCCTTTAAAGATCCGTCAAGAACAACCGACAATGCAGCAACCGATACGGAAGCGGAGGAGCAATATGGTCATGCAAGAACTTCAGCATTAAGGACCGAAATAAATAGAAAAATTGTCCAGGTAAGGAAAGCCCTGACCCGGGTCAAAATTGGCAAATACGGAATTTGTGAAGACTGCGGACAGATGATTGATAAAGACCGCCTCCTGATTTTTCCCGAGGCAGTACTTTGCGCTAAGGATGCAAGAAAAAGGGAGAAATAGCTTCAATGGAGCCAAAAATCATATTTGAGGACGATTCAATGTTTGTAATTGATAAGCCTTCAGGTTGGATTACGAATGATGCGAGCACAACAACAACCCAGCCTGTTATCCAAACTTGGGTTCGGGAGAATTTTGATTACCCCCTAAAAGGGGATAGGGAAATGCGGGATGGGGTGGTTCACAGGCTTGATAAAGAAACTTCCGGCCTTCTTCTTATAGGTAAGCCCAAAGATGCTTTTGAGAAGCTCCAGGCAGAGTTTAAAGGTAGGGAGGTCGAAAAAGTGTATGT
>JBBTZE010000044.1:0-2387 GCA_038061545.1 Patescibacteria group bacterium
TAAAATATCCCTTTGCAGCGCTGTCTGCGGAGGGGGGCGCAGCCAGCGCTGCCCCAACTTTTGCTTCCATTTCCAAAATGGTGAGCCCGGATGGATTCGAACCATCGACCTTTTCCTTAAGAGGGAATTGCTCTACCACTGAGCTACGGGCCCTTATAATCTAAAAAATTTATTGCTACAGGCGTTTTGTTATTTTATCATTCAGAAGCTACTTTGACCACCTTGCCCAGATGCCGGTTGAAAGCCTCCGGCCCATAGAGCCTCCGGCCCGGAGGGAAGACTCGGTAAGTATTAATTCTCCATTTTCTACGCTTCCTTCAAATTCGCTTAAAATTCCTTGAAGAGTATTTGCCAGAGTTGTTGATGAACTACTGACTGCATAGGCGTTGACTAAAACAAATAGAGGGCTATCAGATAACAATTGTCTACAATTCTCCAAAAGCTTTGGAAAATCCTTACCAAAATCCCAAGTTTCACCTTTTGTTCCATGCCCATAAACCGGAGGATCCATGATTATTGCATCATATTTAACACCTCTTTTGACTTCACGGGCTACAAACTTACTTACATCATCGACAATCCAGCGGATAGGCGCATCTTGCATTCCGTTTAAATCGCGATTCTCATTGGCCCAGGTAATTGCAGGTTTACTTGCGTCAACATGAGTGACTGTTGCTCCAGCCTTTGCGGCAAATATTGTAGCTACGCCAGTGTATGCAAACAAACACAAAACATTTGCATTTTTGTCCTTTAATTTTTCGTAAATATAATCCCACTGACTTTCCTGTTCGGGGAAAATTCCTGTGTGTTTAAAAGGTGTTAGTTTAGCCCAAAACTTAAGTCCGTTATGCTCCATTTCCCATTTTTCTGGGACATCAATATTCTCCCAACCATTTTCAAACTTGGCGGAGGCTAATTCCCACCCACTTTCAGGGAGCGTTTTTTGCCAAAGAACTTCAGGGTCGGGTCGGTCAAGAATATACTTTCCCCATTTTTCAAGTCTTCGACCGCCCCCGCTATCAATTAATTCGTAATTCATATTATAACAAAAACCTTATTTGCATTCCTTCTGTAACTTTTGTGGACATGGAAATTTCCTGTCCGGGAAACTTGGTACTCTTACCCCATATCTTAACTAATTTTTTACCATTGGCAAAGTCTGAGCCAATTTTCTCGGCAACTGTAAGAAGTGTGTCACCTGATTTCATAACAATTGGATTATCAAATGTTGGTTCTTTATCCGGTTCAACTAAATAAACAGTAACAAACTTCAACTCACTCCACATTTTGTCGATTAAATTTTGAATTCCTTCTTTTTTGTCAGCACTAATTCCAACAAATTTCCCTTTAACTTTGCGACCAAAACCAGGGTCAATATCTATTTTATTAATTACAAAAATTGCAGGAACATAAACACGGTTTGGGGAAAATGCATCCAAAAGTCGGTCGTAAGTAAGTTTTTCTTTAAGAGTAACGTCCCCGCTTTTAATGCCGTATTCACGGGCAATTTCATATATTGTTTCTTTATCGATCGTTTGTCTGATGTTTGAGTGTATTTCAAGACCGCCGCTAACTTTTTTCTCAATTAATACATCAGGTGGTGTCTGATTCAGTCTAATTCCGGCATCCGTTAACTCCTTAACCATATTCGAAAATGCGCCGATTCTTTTGACATCTGTCATAATCAAGAGTAGGTCAGCTCCTCTTGCTACTGATAAAACTTCACGTCCTCTTCCTTTTCCTTCCTTTGCCCCTTCAATAAGTCCTGGAATATCCAAAATCTGAATATGGGTATTATTGTACTTGAGCATTCCCGGGACAACCGTAACTGTTGTAAAAGCATAGGGAGCCACCTTACTCTCGGCATTTGTTAGCTGATTTAAAAGCGTAGATTTTCCGGCAGAAGGGGGGCCAATAAGAACAACTGTAGCATCACCCTGTTTTCGAACTGCAAAAACAGTTCGTCCCGCGGAGCCTTGTCGCAGTGGGGTTGACTCGTCAATTTGCTTGTCCCTGAGCTTGGCGATTTTAGCGCGCATTTGGCCAATAAAACCATTGGTGGCCTTGTGATGTGGAGTTTTCCTTAAAACTTCTTGAATGGCTTCAATCTGTTCATCAATGGTCTGCATTACGGCCAATTATATCAGGATTCATGCGGTTCATGGAGATTTGGTATAATTACACTGTTGCGCCCGTAGCTTAACGGATAAAGTAACTGTCTTCGGAACAGTTGATAGATGTTCGATTCATCTCGGGCGCACAAGTAGCTTTCAGTGTGTTAAAATACGCTCACGCCGAGGTGGTGGAATGGTAGACACACGGGCCTTAAGAGCCCGCGAAGCAATACTTCGTGGAGGTTCGAGTCCTCTCCTCGGCACATTTGTATT
>JBBTZE010000045.1:0-12052 GCA_038061545.1 Patescibacteria group bacterium
TGGGATATTTACCATATTGTCCAATTACTAAATTAGGATCTATTTTGGCATAAACAGGGTATGCGTATTCGATGTTGTCAATTTTGGTAAGTAGCGTGATTACTTTTCCGGAGTTTTTTATGTTTATTGTCTCTAACGAGGCTTTTTTGGCATCAGCCGACCAAAAACTTGCAAATTTATTTGGAGCCAAAAAATAAACTCTTTGCAAAATAAAAATAAGTTGAATAAGCATTAAAAAAACAAATAAGGAAACTGTCTTCTTTGAAAGTTTATTCAACGCATATGCTGAAATAAGGATGAGGGCTGGAAGCATTAAGGCATTTCTTAATGCGTGAGTATTCGAAAGCAGCATCGTAGCAAGGGGCGTAATTAATATCCAAAATATGAGTAAAGTAAATTCTTTTTTCTTCTCCTTCCATAGTGAAAAGATTCCAAATAATAATAGTGGAAGTTCAATCAAATAAAGCATCCCCCACTCTCCCGGATTATGTCTTGGGTTTCCATCTCCTCTCAAAAATAAAAACCGGAGAGAGACGCTATCAATATAATTTTCAAGAAGAATTCGTGAATACTTTAATGGTTTATTGTAAAAAAATAGCTTCACAAAGTTTGGAACAGTTGAAAGGGTTCTTTCTTCGTTTACTTTTTGGATTATTTGTTGTTTTAAGTTACTGTCTGATAGGATATTTATTTTCAGAAATCTTTCTTCGCTTCTTCCCGTTAACGTTTCTCTTACCACAATTCCTCCAAAAAGAGTCAAAATAACAATTGAGACAATGAAAAATTTGTTCTTAACTAATGCATTCGGACCCTCAAACCAAACCAGAATCAAAAACATTAAAGGAAGCGTTAATTTAAATGTTGGATAGGTTAGTACGGCTAGTCCCCAGGAAATTGCCCAAAAAACGTATTTTCCATATATAAATGAAGTGATACCTAAAAGCGCCAAAAAGAGGGCAAAATGAGCTTCAAAACCCCCACGGGCCAGATAAATATCCCAAAGAGAAATTGAAGTAAGAAAACTGGCAATCAGTCCAACTTTTTCATTAAATAATTTTTTACCCAGGAAGAAGATGAGGACAATTATTCCGAGTGATGAAAATATGGAAAGCCCCCTAACTCCCCATTCACTGGGGCCAAAAAGATAAACAAACGGGAGTGAGGTATAAATATAACCTCCAGGGCGTCCTGCGCCCATTCTGAAGGTCAATGGAAAGCTTTCACCTGTTGCATCCTTACCGGTTTTTAATATTGAATACGTGTCATAAACTATGGTCAGCTCATCACCATACATAGGCATTTGGTTGATCCTGTATACACGGATAGTAAACCCCAGGATGAGCAGAGCCAAGAGAAGTAAAATTGATTTCCTTACCATACCTTCATTGTAATATACTTTAGGTATGGAAAAAATACTAATGGGGTCGGTTGTGGGATTTGTCCTTCTAACCCTTCTTTCGTATGTTTTTATTATTTTAAATATCCCGATTCTCATCATCCCAGCAACTATGCTTTTGGTATTTTTTGTTTTTAAACCAGTTGTTACCGAAGTAAAAAAAATTAAAATCGAATTTAATGCTCAAACAATCATAGTATTGGGCGTTTTTATTATCGGAATAGCCGGACAATTGGCTGTAATTTCACCGAGCGGGATCTTTCAAAACGGTGACTTGCTTTTTTGGTCGGCCCATGGACACGACGGAGCTTGGCATATCGCGCTAATGGAGGAAATTAAAAAAGGTTATCCTTTTGAAAACCCAAGCTTTGCAGGAGAAAAACTGGTCAATTATCATTTCTTTTCAGATATATTGCCCGCGATGACAAGTAAGTATCTTCCCTTTTCAAATTTGGATTTATATTTTAGAATTTTTCCATTTTTTTATTCGCTATTTTTGGGGGCTTCGGCATACTACCTAACTAAAAGAATTACAAATAATTTCACAGCCTCTATATGGGCAACAATATTTACATATTTTGCCGGAAGTTTTGGCTTTATTGTCACCTATTTAAAGAGTAAGTCAATTGGTGGGGAAAGTATTTTTTGGGCAACACAGCCACAGAGCTCAAGCGGAAACCCCCCGCAAATTGTTTCAAATTTTTTGGTTTTAGGCGCTTTATATTTTTTAATTACTTTTTTACAAAAGAAAAACAAACTGAACTTTGCTATTTGTGTTCTTCTTTTTGGTACTTTGTCCGCCTTTAAAATTTATGCAGGTGTTGTACTTCTATTGGCCTTAGGACTTGCCGGAATTTGGCAGTTGATTCGTGAGAGAAAACTTGATCTACTTCTTCTTTCAATACTAAGCGGAATTTTGTCTGCATTATTATATTTCCCCAATTCTACGGGTGGCGCATCATTTTTAATATTTCAACCATGGTGGTACATACGTACAATGATTGTTGAACCATCACGCCTTAATCTTCTTGATTGGGAACTAAGACGTCAAACTTATATTTATGAGCATAATTGGAAAAGGGTGATTTGGCTGGAAGGAATGGGGCTTTTGATATTCTTCTTTGGAAACCTTGGAATGAGATTTATTGGTATTTGGGAATTTCTAAAGAAGTCGAAGGATTCTCTAAAAAATTATTTCAACTTGGTTTTTATTTCAATAATCATTCTGTCCTTTATCCTTCCACTTCTATTTCTTCAGAAAGGTGTAGCAAGTAATACCAGCCAATTTTTACAATATTTTGTTTTACTTTTTGGAATCTTGGCTGGAATTACAACTTCACAAATAACTTCAAGGTTTAAATTTTTGATTCCGGTAATAATTATTCTCATGATCACAACTCAAGTTGGTCTCCTTCACGAATTTTACTCTAGGGCTGCATTTGCCAAAATATCATCTCAAGAGTTGGAAGCACTAAAATTTGTAAAAGAAAACACATCGGAAAGTGATGTTATCTTAACTCCGCCTTACAACCAGTATCTGGATCTGAAAGATGGCACACCAAATATATGGGATTGGTTTGATACTTCCTATATTTCAGCATTTACCTCAAGAAAAACATACATGGATGACTACGAACAAAACGATATCATGGGTTATGATTACAAACCAAGATTTGAAATCAAAAAGACAATCTTCGAAAGCAAAGATGCAGATATTGTTAAAAAGAGCTTATCTCAAACAAATGCGAATATTCTTTATTTTCCAAAAGCAGAAAAACCAACTGTTAATCCTGATGACTTGGGGTTAACCAAAATTTTTGAGAATACCACTACAGAAGTCTGGAAAGCCAATTAGAATATACTTTCTTAATAACTTCAAGCTTGCTGTTTGGTTTATAGAAAGTGACGATTGGAAGTCCTCCCGGATAACTTTTTTCATCGTAGGTATATTCAAGAATATTTTCTGTTGCCCCTCCAAAGTAAAAGACTTCAACTGTTTCTTCCGGACCCGCAAGGGGCGAGGAAATTGTAAATGTATAGATCTTACCTTCTGAATCAGAGATCTCCGGAAAAACAAATTTCACAAAATCACCATCTTGGAAATTTTGTCCGTTTAAAGTTAATGTTCTTACTAAATTTTTGTCTTCATCGTATAAACTAAGAATTATTTCCTTTTTATTCTTTAAATTAGGATTTCTGATTGATGTTCCAATCGCAGCCAGATTCTTTTCAGTGGAAATGAATTTTTGTGATACTGTTCTTTCCCCATAAACCGCAAGCCTTTGATTTGAGTTGTATCCGGGTTGATCACCATATGGAATTATATCAAGAGTTGATGCAAGCATTCCTGGAACAATAAATACCAAGAATATTACAAAAAGTGAAGTCAGCCAAATCATCTTTTTCACTTTGTTTCCTCCCTCCTTAATAACTTATACCCGACAATGAGTGACCCTCCAGCCATTATTGAGTGCAAAATACTTTGAAGGTTATATGGGTTGTAGAACTTCTCGAGTATTGCAAATGGTGTGGGAATAAGATCGTACCAGGTGCTATAAATTCTAAATAAAGAAATTGCCATTGACCGATCCTCGTAAAACATTGGAATAAGTAAAGACAAAACCGCAATTAAAAATAATGGCAGAGAAAGTTGTGGTTTTTTAACCGACAGAATTACAGCAAATGGCGCGATCCAAAGAAGCCATGCAATATGAAAATGCGAAAACGAAAATATTGCTAATAACAGAATCACCCAATAGTTAAATAGATTCAATTTTTTCTCAACCAGCCACCCATAAAAGAAAAGAAGCGACATGGCAAGCAAACTTACAATCATTGATTCACCAAATCCAATTGAAAAACCCGGATTGAATATTCTTGTTGTTAGACCGGAAACAAACGCTGACTGAATAAATGCCGGCGACCAGAATGGTAAAACTATTGCGGTTAAAATCAATGTAGGAATTACACCAACCAATAATTTTTCTTTTAGATCCTTTCCCTTAAGAACAAGAAATGGAATAAAAAGAATTGGGTAAAGTTTGAACCCAGCAGCTAACCCAATTATGGCTGACGCTTGCATTAACTTATCTTTTTTGAGAAGCAAGAACGCAACCAGGGTTAAAAGAACCGGGTAAATATCGATGTTTGAAAAAGCGTAAATCAAATAAATCGTAAAGGGATTAAAAAGCCAAAAAATAAACGCTTTTTCACCATCTTCTTTTTTGTCAAAAAACTTTTTAAGTAAAAATGCAATCCAAATGTCTAGAATTAAGTAAGGAAGCTTGAGTACGACTAAATATTTAAATATGTTAGGATTTCCGACTACAGAAGTTGAGCTTGCGTCAGCAAGCCAAGAATCAAAACCGGTACCCATTATCGGAGAGGCAGCCCATTGATATCCCCCAACTGCAAAATATGTTAACGGGAAATAAACAAAATCATCCTTTAATGTTAATGATTTTTTATTATCAACTAGGTAAGTATAAATATTAAAAACGCCTTTTTTGAGGAACGAGGCCTGAAAGTTATATGTTTTAATGTCGGGATGAAATAAAAATGCAGCTACCAAAAGTCTTAATAAAATTGCCCAAAATATCAGTTTCTTCATATTTTATTGTACCATCTTATATATGTTTACTTCCTCATTCTCAAAAATCTTTTTTATTGGGTAAAGTCCTTCTGCCATTGGAAGAGGGTAAATCTTGGGAAGATAGATATAACTGATTTTATTATCTTTAAAAAACTTGGCCGACCAAGCTAAATCTTTTTCAACAAAAAATCTTTGTGCGCTCTCAAGTCTGCTCTTATAATCGGTATTGAGAACAATTTGCTGTTCAACATCTTCAATATAAACACTCTTTACGGAATACGCCGAAACATAAGTGTTATCGGCGTAAACTGCGAGTGGAAATGGATCTTTAAATTTGCCTCGCATATTCTGATCGAATGGGTGTTTCAATACTGTGCCATCTTTTTGAGTTGAAAGAAATCTCAACGCTTCATATTCTTTTGAAGACAGATATGTAGGAGGATTTGGATATAACCAACTTCTAAATGTTGCTACTGAGCTAATTGGTGTAATTAAAATTATTAAGCCAAATAAAACAAATGGAACTTTCCGCAAACTGTGTGCGGCAAAAAGACCAGAAAAGAACAAGAAATAATAGAAAAATTGAATTATATTCCAAGGATTTCCTTTTTGAGTAAAAATCAAAGTTGGGATAAATGAAATTATGAGAATCGAAAATATAATAATAAACAGATCATTTTTCAGCTGATCTTTTTTGATTCCAAAAATTCCAATAATTCTTGTTCCAAGATTACCTATAAAGAATATTAATAAACCAATAATCTCAACAATCGAAAACTTTAACCATTGATGGGACCCAAGATATGTAAATCTTTTTGACGTGAGATCCGCAATTCCAACCCTATCCCCTGCATCAATCATCGTATTTACTAGCCACAGTGGATTAAATTCAAGTAGCCCTAATGCAGATTTACTTTGGGGCAAAAGAATGGCTAATGAAATAAGAAGCGAGGAAATGGCAATCAATAAGACTTTTGCGTCTTTTTCGAAATATAACTTTTTAAGTCCTAAAACAATTAGCCCAAAGAGTAGAATTACCCCCGCATAGACTTTAAACCCAATTAAAGTCCCTGAAAAAATAATTATTATTACTGCTTTTATAAATTTCGGTTTATTTAGATACGAATTAACAAGAAGTAGTGTAAAAATAATTATGATTAATGAGATAGCAAAAGGAGGGTTTAGGTTCATTGAAACCGGCTGACTTGCCCAAAAAGCAGATTCACCACCAATCTCCCTTCCCTTAACTAAATCGACAATCCATCCGAAACTACTTCCAAAATAGGCAAAGAAAACTGAAAAGAGACTTACCTTTTTGTCTTTAAATAGAACATTAGCTAATTTATAGGTTCCAATTCCAAAAAGTATTGAGAATATAACCGGAAAAAATCTATATATGAGAAAGTTCGATGGTACACCTAGACTATGAACTGCCGAAACCAACAAATCATAAAAATAATGATAATTAGTAAGCAATTGTCCTGCAAAGCCGGGGTTTCCAGGAGGAATACCCCTATTTAACTGTCCAACAAGCGCCTCGTGCCACACTCCGTCCCTGGCCAGTGGTCCCCAGTAGCCAATTCCAAAGTCATACATTATTCCGCTTCGGAACATTGCAACTCCCTGAAAAATTGTCCCTAAGATTATTAAGACTGGAAGAAAAATCATGCTTTTGATTCCTTTGGAAAATAGTAATAAATATAATATGTCGCAACGGAAACAAAAATTGTTTGGAGATAACTTCTTGCAATATTAAGGTCCGAGGGAATCCAAAGCCCTTTTTGTCCATAAAGATATGGTGCAATCGGAGAGAATAACCATACAGAAAGGCCAGGGTCATAGAGTGTTACAAGTCCTAACCAGCTGACAAAAGACAAAACAACAAGGGGCCAATGTTTAAGACCAGACTTAACCAAATCGAAAATAATGAATGGAGTAACCCAAAGGAACCACTGAGGATGATAATGAGTGAAGACGAAAAATATTAGAATGACAATAAAAAATCTGCTCCAAAGATTTTTCAAGTCACCCTTTTTAAATAAAAATACTAAATAGAAAAATAAAATTAAGAAAGGAAAAAATATTATCGACTCCCCTCCCGAAATCGGTAACGCAGCATACATACTCTTTGTAGTTTGACCTGCAACAAGAGCGTTTGCCCTAAATCCTGAGGAATTAATGAAAGGCAAGATTGTTGCAACATAAGTTAATGCTCCAAGTCCAACAATTTTTATTCTATCCATCCATTTACCATCATATGGCAAGCTTCGCTTATCCTTCATTAGAGCTAATGGAACCAAGAACAAAAATGGAAAGATCTTAAATGATGCCCCAAGACCCAAAAATACTGCAGCCAGGAAAAACTTTTCTCTTTTAACTGCAAAATAAAGCGCAAGAACTGTTAGAAATGTTGGAATCACATCAAACTGTCCCATCATGTAAGTTGCATATAAATTAATTGGATTAAACATCCAAAGCGCAAAAGCAAATAATTTATTCTTAGGCTCCTTAAAGAATTTAAATATAAGTGCGGCAATTCCCAAATCAAAAACAAAATATGGAAGTTTAAGTATTAAAAGAAGAAAGTTTAACTGAAGGTTTCCCAACTGATTTGGCAAATCGAAAATAAATCCATTCATTAATTCTCTACTAAATGGTAGTGAAACAAGATAGCTGATTGGTCCCAAGAAAAAGTAAACAAGTGGAGGATAGTTAAAAAGGTTTGGAGGATAAATTTTTAATATTGGGTCTCCCGCAGGGAGATTACCCAAATAATCATAGAAATTAAACACATTTCCTTTTGCGATAACGCTACCGGCAAAATAAAAGGGTTGAACGTCGGAGTGATATGTAGAAAATGCCAATCCCAAACGAATTAATACCCCGATGGCTATAATCCAAATTATTTTTTTTCTCATTTTCGAATCCTCACAATCATTGTAATCGCGAAGACCAAGCTAAGTAAAGAAATTGCGTTTAAAATCTTTCTAAAAAAAGTTTCTTCAAAGGAAACCTCAACTAAATGTTTTCCGAACGGAATATTAAACTGCACCTGCCCATATGGTTTCCCGACGTTGGCTTCAACTTTTTTTCCGTCAATTTTAACTGTCCACCCGGGGAAATAATATTTATTGTAGTCAAAAATAGTTTCCTCTTTGTAATCTGTAACAAATGAATTATCAAGACCCATGTAAGGAGATCTTGCTTCAGGCCTCTTTTCAGTTTCCTTTGGAAGTCGTAAATACTCTTCTTGAGTCTTCAGATATTCCTCGGAAGCCGTTGGGTTTGGAATATATCTATTTAAATAATACTCATCGGTTCTTCCCAAGAAATCGTGCGGTTTAAAGAAACTGAAATTTAAAGCAACAACTCCAATGATGAGTGCAATCCCAATCTGCTTATTATATTTAAATTTGTCGAGCGTAATTACAAGAATTGATGTCGCAAAAGTGGTTAGTGACAAAAATCTCCATGGAAACTGAAAGTATGGAATTAACGGGAGATTGTCCCAAAGGAGGGTCGATCGGAAATTCATCATGAATACCGAAATGGTGATTATGCCGAGTGCCCAAAGGGATACTTTATTTAGTTTCCTAAGAAAAATTATTGCTGTGACAATTAATATTAAATTGACAGCTCCCATAAAGAAACTCATTCCGTCGTATGGACCGGGAACACTTGCTCCATATCCGAAATATGGTGTGATTAATTGCTTAATTGTCGGGAAATGGTCAATGTAATTAAAGTTTCCAGTTCCATACTTCATAAGGCTACTCTCAACTATCGCCGGCAGCCAGAAATAAACGCTTATTAAAAGTCCCAAGACAAAACCAAAAAAAGTCTTCAATTTAAACCCAATTAGAAGTGAAAGAATAACCAAAAAAGGAAAGAACATATAGGCCATGATGTTGTGGGAAAGGATTAGTCCCGCAGTTGAAATTCCCAGTAGTGAAACCCACTTCCAGTCTTTCTCCTTAGTAATCTTTGTGATCGCAAAGGCAATCAATGGCGGAAAAATAAATGCGAAAACCTCACCTATTGCACCACGAATATATATATCTGTTGCCCTATACGGCGTATAAATGTAAATTACTGCTCCAGCCAATGCCAGCCAAAAAGAAGTATGTTCCTTCAAAAACTTGTACATAAAGTATCCTGAAAGGGGAATGCTAATCAAAAAGACCGTTTTAATACTATCGACAAACGAAAGCCCCAATAGGTGAAATATTTCTCCGATATAAAAAGGTAGGGGAAAAACAAAATTAAAAAGAGGGTATCCAAAACCAAAAGAAAGATCGGGAACAAACCTTGGAGGAAACTTTCCCAACTTCAACACTGCATCCATCTGATGAAGCCATGCAATATGTAAGTCGTCCGATGCCCCAAAAAATCCGGGAACGAATAGAGTCCAAACGGCAGGAATGGACAAAAGTAAAATTACCCAGAAAATGTTTTTAAACAAAAAATTTTCGGCCTTTTGCATATATTAGAGCTAAGGATAAAAGACTAACTACTGTTATTGTATTCGCAATTGTTCTGGTTGGCGTATTCAAAAACTTTCCAGATACGTTATATTCTCCTGAAGACAGAGTAAGCATAATTCTTCCGATAACGTTTTTGTTGGAATGTGGGTATTTCTCTCCATTTACATAAACTGTCCAGTTTGGAAAATCAAACACTGGAACTTCAATAATTGCCTCCTGACTAACATTTGTTCTAAAACTCCACGAATCAGATTTATTTACAAAATCACTTACAATTGCCTCTCCTCTTGTAACTTGCGGCTCGGTTGGTGCAAGCTCTCTTGGTTCAAGTGCGGTTTTTGGCAAATAATCAAGAAGGGACCCTTTTTGCTGATCGATAAAACTTGCGCCAGTTAATTTACTCTCATCAGTTACATCTTTATAAAAATGTTCAGGCCGAAAGTATTGCCAATTCAAAATAATAGCTAATAGCGAAAAAGTAATAGTTAATAGGTAAAGATGTTTACCTTTGAAAAAGGATATGAAATACGCTCCGATCAAACTCCCTGAAAAAATTACAATTGATAAAAACCTCCACGGAAATTGAACAAAAGAAAGGATTTTAATGTTTTCCCAAATAAATGAAGACTTATTGTGAGCCATAAACGCTCCAAAATTAAAAATTAAAAATAAAAATGTAAAAAGTAGAACGTTTTTTCTTTTTTTCCTAAAAACTACTGCGATAAATGACATGGCTACAAGCCACCATAGGGGCCAACCTATTTGATATGAAATAGTGTTTGCGGACAGCGGAGCTGATCCAGCGTAATTCCAAGAGCGATCGATAAAAAGTTGTGACACTTTTACAAACTGAGCTCTAAAATCAAGCTCGTTACGGGTCAAAGATTCTGTTTGTACTAACCCCTTTTCCATAAATGCAGGTAATAAAAAAAATGCTGCCAAACCAAATGAAATAACAAAACTTAGAATGGCTAGGCGAGTGGCCTTCCATTTTTCTTTGTGGAGCCAAAAAAGTATCCAGATTAGAAGTACTGGAGTAAAGATAAGTGTCATAATATTGTGCGACACGAAAAATAATCCGGTTGAAACGGTCGCCAATACAAAATATCTTCTCTCTTTTGACTTAACGAGTTTCAAAAAGAAATAAAAGACAAATGGAATAATGGCCAAGGCAAAACTCTCCCCCACCGCTCCCCTAACGTAAGAATCTAAAGCTCTATACGGCGCAAAAAGATATAATACTGCCCCCACAAATCCCGGAATTTTTCCAAAAAGTTCTTTGGCAAGAATATACATTCCCACTCCTCCAAAAACCAACGGTAAGAAGAATAAAAGTTTGGTGGCTCCAATATAGCCCAATACAAAGCTCGCAACTGCACCAAGATAATATGGAAATACCCCGTAAAAATTAAATATCGGATAGCCATTTCCATAGCCCATATCGGGAACCCAGCGGCAAGGAATTTGAAAGTCAGCAAAACACTTCCTCATTTCAATAATTCTTATTACATGAAGATCATCGTGGTGAGAAAAGTAGCCTGGAATAAACAAAGGCCAAACAATAAACAAAGATAGAACAACTATTAAAACTATTTGCCAATTAGACAAGAAAAACTTTTTCATTCGAGACTGGGATTTTTACAATATTTAGTTTCAATAAGAAGTGACTCGTCTGAAAAAATAATTCCAGTTCTTTCTTGTTTAAGAATTAGCAGTAAATTGCCAATAAATTTAATAAAATCTTCTTTAAATTTTTTAACTTCAACTGGAAACTTGGGATAAATGGAAGTTTCTATTGCATAAGCGGGTTCTTGGTATTCCTTTCCACTTCCTGCAACTAAAATGTCTGTAGGCGTGATAGTTCCTGAAAAAACATATCCTTCAACATCTTCCGCAGCCTTTATTACTGCCATTTTTATATCCTTTTCCTCCAAAATATCTGAAGAATATCCAACACGTCTTCCAATTAAAGCTTTTGTTTCAAATGTTTTTATATTCAATCCTGTTTTGTAATCCATAGTTTTTATAATTTTAATTCAGCCAGTCTTGAGAAGCAATCATCAGTCATTCATGTTTCACCGCACTAGTACGGTGAAATTTATTTAACGTGTTTTATATATAAATCAGCTGCTGCTTCTTTAAGAATCTTATCAGAGAATTCCTTTTCTTCTGCTCTCTCCATAAGTTTCTCTACTTTTTTGTTTTGCGAGCTTGCAATTAAATGTTGTGTCGTTGTTAATAAAATTTCGGGAAGATGATATTCTAAAGGGCCCCTCACAACTTTGGTTGGTAGTGAGTATTTTATTGGTAATTTAGACACTGCGTTCCTGAATCCCTCGCCTTTTTGTGTAAGACAAGAATAAACTTTAGATACGGTTGCAATACTAACATGAAGTTCCATGCAAATATCACGCTGTGTTTTTCCATCCAACAAAAGTTTTGCAGCTCGCAATCTTATAGATAAATTTTTTATTTCACTTGCTGTTAAAATATCCTGGAGAAATAAAACCGACTCTTCAACCGAACCCAACGATTTAAAAGCATTAATCAGATCAAACACATAGTCGATTTTTAAATTCT
>JBBTZE010000046.1:0-2576 GCA_038061545.1 Patescibacteria group bacterium
CCAGACTAACCTGTTATCTTACCTGGAAGTGTCCCATATGTCTTTACACTTAACGTTGGCTTGACATAAACTGAGTAAAAAAGTACTATTACAATTACCCTAATGCGTAAATATTTACTCGGACTTGCGGGATTTGTACTTGCCTTTGGAATTCTTGGTATTTCGTTTTTCAAATCCGCCTCGATTAGGTACGCTTACGCCGCCCCAACCCCTCCTCCTTCAACCTCCACAGAACCCCAAACTCCGGTAGTTGAATACCTTCTTCCATATCCGGGCAGAGTTCTTCCGGATAGTCCGTTTTGGATGCTAAAAGCGGGGAGAGACGCAGTCTGGTATAAACTTTCCTTTAACCCTTTAAAGCGTGCGGAAATTGCACTTCTTTTTTCTGATAAAAGGCTCTTAATGAGCAAATCTCTTTTTGAAAATAAAAAACCGGACATAGGATTTTCTACCCTTTCAAAAGGGGAAAAGTATTTGGAGATTGCGCTTCTTGACGAAAATACGGCCCGCGAGAATGGAATGGATACATCGGAGTTTCTCACAAAGCTTGCAAATGCATCGTTGAAACATAGAGAAGTTTTAGAAGAAATATTGATACTTGCTCCGGAGGACGCAAAACCCGGAATAATTACTTTGAAGATTTATTCAAAAAATGCATATAAAATGTCCGGTGAAGTCCTTACTTCTAAGGGGATCTCAGTCCCAAAAAGCCCATTTATTGGGGATTAAATGGTTCGAATGGTTCAATTATTTAGTCTTCAATAATTTGTTGTTAAGTTCTTAATCTCCGCAAGAGCAATAAATCAATTTTCGTTGTTGCATTTTTAACCTCAAGTCAAGCCTAACGTGATCCCCTCTGATCTAAAAGTTAGTAGTTGACGATAGTTCAGCGTTATCCGAGAATCAGTTTTATGTTACAACTTAAAAACAAGTTTGCCCAGGTAGGTAAAAAGAAGATTGTCTACAAAAATGGCGAGACGAAGCTAACCCTCTCCGATCTAACGGCTCCATCATATGAGGAGGTAATAAAGGAAATTGAGAAGAAAATCGGTACCCGTCCGAAACGACCAAAGAATCTTCCAAAAGGAAATTGGACAGAGCAAGCGTTAAAAGTATTGGCTGAGCGATATTTGGTTAAAGATGAAAACTTGAGTCCCATTGAAACTCCTGAAGATGTAATGTGGAGAGTTGCTTGGGAAGTGGCATCAGCCGAGGCAAGATGGGGCAAGAGTAGAAAACAAGTGCTCGAGCAATCTAAAAGATTCTACAAATTAATGACCTCCCGTGAGTTTTTACCAAATTCTCCGACACTTATGAATGCGGGAACCGGAAACGGACTTCAGTACTCTGCATGTTTTGTTTTACCTGTTGAGGATTCAATGGAGGGAATTTTTGACGCACTTAAATATCAAGCGATAATTCATAAGACCGGGGGAGGAACAGGATTTTCTTTCAGTAGACTTCGTCCCAACGGCTCTTTGGTCAAAACTTCCTCAGGAACTGCATCCGGACCTGTATCCTTCATGAGAATTTTTGACGCGGCAACAAATGAAGTAAAGCAGGGTGGCAAAAGAAGAGGAGCCAATATGGGAATACTTAGAGTTGATCACCCCGACGTCCTCGAGTTTATTCATTGTAAAGAAAAAGGGGGAATAACTAATTTTAATATTTCAGTAGCCATCACGGATAAATTTATGGATGCTTATAAAAAGGATGAAAATTATGAACTTATCGACCCCAGAACAAATAAAGTTGTTGGAGAACTTTCCGCCAGACACGTTTTTGATGAAATCGCGGATGGAGCCTGGAGAACGGGGGATCCGGGCCTAATATTCCTGGATAGAATAAACATGAGTACAGCCAATCCGGTTCCTTCTCTTGGCCCTGTTGAGTCTACAAATCCATGCGGTGAGCAGCCTCTTTACCCATATGACGCCTGCAATCTGGGAAGCATATTCCTTGGTTACTTCATAAAAGAAGAAAAAGGGGGAAAGACGGTGGATTGGAAAAAATTGGGAGAGGTGACCCGCGAATCAGTTAGATTTCTGGATAATGTAATTGAGGTTAATCCCTATCCTTTGGAGCAAATCAGAAAAACCGTTTTTAATGCAAGAAGAATTGGCCTGGGAATTGGAGGTTGGGCGGACATGCTAATTGAACTTGGTATTCCCTATGACTCCGAGGAAGCAATGACTTTGGCAGAAAAGGTGATGAAGTTTATCTCAGACGAAGGCGTAGCCGAGGATGAGAAGTTGGCAATAGAGCGAGGTCCATTCCCGCTTTGGCCGCTCTCTATATATAGAGACGGAAAACCAAGACGGAATTCAACTGTAACAACAATTGCCCCAACCGGAACAATATCAATTATTGCAGGAGCCAGTAGTGGCTGCGAACCTTTATTTGCAATCGCTTTCCAGCACATAGTCAAAGACAAACACTTAGACCGTAAAATGACTTTCGTTGAACCCCGGTTCGAAAGAGTTGCCAAAGAAATGTGATTTTGGTCGGAGGAGTTGATGGAGAAAGTTGCAGATACTGGAGTTGTCAGAGAGATTGAAGAGATTCCTGCCGATGTT
>JBBTZE010000047.1:0-3472 GCA_038061545.1 Patescibacteria group bacterium
GTCCTGCTGTAACCGGACTAACTTTTTTATTTGCCATTTTTATCACCTCCTTTTTTTACAAACATATTTATTAGAAACTGTATTCCATTTTTAATATAGTTTTTGAGATCCTCCGCATCTTTTGCAATGTCGTCTACTTTGGTGAGAATTGAAGTCAACTCTTTGAGAGTTATTGATAAATTGTAAGCTGCGTAAGAAAGAAACCCTACTAAAATTAAAAATCCGATTCCCAATGAGTAAAAAAGAAAATCCTGTGGTGCCATGCTTCAAGTATACACTACACCTCCACAATTCTATCCAAAAGCCCTTCGTCCCAAAGTACCATTTTTTCCTCCGGGAAAAGGAAGGCTTTTGTGAGAGATAGCTCCTTAATAAATTCAGACGTATGGGAAACAACAATCATTGTGCCTTTATATTCCTTCAAAGATTCAAGAATTATTCTTTGACTCATAACGTCTAAGTATGTTGTTGGTTCGTCCAGAATTAGTAAATTTGTGTCTTTTCCCGTTAGAACCGCAATCGCCAACCTTGTTTTCTCGCCTCCCGATAAGCTACCCACACGTTGAAATGCTTTGTCACCCGATAACATATATCTGCCCAAGAAAGCTCTGGCAAATCCGCTCTCCTTTTTTGACTCATCTGTAAACGTTTCAATAACACTTTTATTAAAGTCAAAAGTTTCGAACTCCTGTGAGTAGTATCCAACTTCAAGGTCATCATTTTTAACAACTTCCCCGGAGTCCTGTTTAATCATTCCCATCAAAATTTTGATGAAAGTGCTTTTCCCTGTTCCATTGGCACCGATGAGCGCAATCCTTTCTCCTCTGATAATTGTAAAGTTCACATCCTTCAAAACCGTCAATGAGTCATAACTTTTGGTAACACCAATCGCACGGATCGGAAGTTCTCCGACTCTTTTGGGGTCCGGAAGCTTGATAGTAACTTTTCTGACTTCCGGCGGAAGTTGTGGGAGATTTTCTCTTTCTCTTTCCATCTGTCTACGTATAATGGATTTTGTGGCTACGGCTCTTGAGGTATTGTATCTTTCTTCTGTTCTTTTTAAATGACGGGACTTAATTTCCAATTCTTTTCTCAAATTCTCTTCCTTTTGTTTTTTGAGTCTTAAATAATCAGAATATGTCCCCTTGTATTCGGTAATTTTCCCGTCATATGGGGTAACCGCAAGAATTTTGTCTATATTATTATCCATTAGTTCTAAATCATGCGAGATTACAATAACGGTACCTTTGTATTCTGACAAAAACCGCATTACCCAGGCCTTCCCCGCTTTATCCATAAAGTTTGTTGGTTCGTCTAAAAGGAGAACCTCTGGTTTCATAAGAAGAGCGCGTGCCAAAGCCAATTTAGTCTTCTGTCCCCCACTTAAGATTTTTGGGTCTTGATCTAAAGAGACCGTTAGTTCAATTCCCGAAAAAATCTTATTAATTTCAAAATCCTGAAACAAATTTTGCGGATCTGCATAATTTTTAACTGAAGTCGAGTCTTCCATTGTTGGATCATTTTTGACCTCTTGTGGGACCAAAACTACAGATCCCAATAGTTCAACTTTGCCCGTATAATCGGTCTCTTTTCCGGTGATAATTGAAAGAAGTGTAGATTTTCCCGCACCATTTGGCCCAACGAGACCCACCTTTTGGTTATCTCCCACGACAAAATTAACCTTTTCATACAAAGGTTTTTCGCCATACGCAAATGCAAGATCTTTTACTCGGATCATGTGTGAAGCTATTCTACCACGGTCTTTTTGTTCAGAAGATATCCAAGTACAAAAACAGTAATCATGATTAGTTGACAAGCAATGCATACAGGACAAATTACGCGAAGCAGAAACAGTTCAATATAGGCAATATAAAGGCAAAACAAAAGTCCAAATGTAGCCATTCCCCAAACTAGTTTTGCGTTTTTCTTGAAAGCCCCAAAAAGAATAAGTAGGTAGCCAACAAAACCTATTAAAGGAGTTGGAATTCCAAGAGTTTTTGCAACAGGCCCGCTTATTACTGCGTCGCAGTTAACGGTTGCATTTATATTGCATGGCTGAAACGAGGGCTTAAAAAACTGCTGCCAGAGAAGATATGTTGCAAGAAGCAAACCGATCACAGCCAATATTTTTACCCAGTCAAAATATTTTTCCCTCATACATTTATATTACCACAAGTTTACCTGTCATTCCTTGAGCTTTATGGCCGGGAAGCGAACAGTAATATTCAAAAGTCCCTACCTTATCTGCTACAAATTCAATTGTATCAGTCTTCCCCGGCCCGATTACATCCGTCCTAAGATTATAGCCGTCAATAACTAAATCGTGTCTGCTATCAGTATCTTTGAAAATAATTTTTACAGCATCTCCTTTATTGACCGTGATTGTTGACGGGTTATATGCATAACTTGATCCGTCAACTGTGAATGTTTTTACAGTTGAATTGATAATCGGCGCTTGTTCCGATTGTTTGTTGGCGCCAAAAATAAAATATGCCCCAACCGTGATCAGTACCAAAACAATTATGCCGATAGTCCAACCCTTTGAAGAAGTTGTTGTGCTGTGGTCTTCCATTTATGAAGACCAGTATAACATACTATGCTGAAACAGCTTTTTGCT
Organism: Patescibacteria group bacterium; assembly: GCA_038061545.1. Taxonomy (GTDB): domain Bacteria; phylum Patescibacteriota; class Microgenomatia; order UBA8517; family UBA8517; genus JBBTZE01. The sequence goes on from JBBTZE010000047.1 coordinate 2,618, forward strand.
CTACTTTTGTTACTCTTTTTTCCAGTTTATCGAATTCCTCAATAGTTGGAGTGTCGTCTTCTAACCTTGCGGTTTGTAAACCAATTTTATCGATTCTCAACGTTAATCTTTTCTCCACTCCGACCAGATCTTCGCGAACTTTATCAACTTTCTTATCGACCTTTCGAATCTCACCCAAAAGCTCAGACTTCATCAAACTCTGGCCGTTAATTACCGTCTGAAGCATCTTTTGAGTCTTGTCCATAAATTTAGTATATACCCGCCGTTTTTGTATTCAAGATATCAATATACTATACACACCTTGTAAGGGTCACCCTTTAAAGGGTCATATTCCGATGCATTAATGCATGATAAATGTAGTTAAATATAAAGAATGAGTCGTGTAAAAATATGTTGTAAACTTGTTTAATGTTATCGAAACGACTTTCCTACATACTCTTAACTTTGTTTTTTACCTTTGACGCTGTTCTTTCCTATTTTGCCGTAACACGAATGGGAGGTCATGAAGCAAATTTAGTAATCGCACCGTATGTTGAAAAATATCCGCCTCTATATTTCCTTAGCATTCCTGTACTGGTTATTGGCCTCTTTGCTATTATGTGGTTGATAAGAAAACTCTTACCAAAAATCTCGGATCGAGTGGTTTTAACCAGCTTTGTAATTTACTGGGCCTTCGGAAACTCTTCATTAAATTTGGCTTTTTTAATTGGCCTACGGCATACGGCATTTAACAACTGGTCAACTATGTCAGTCGTGGGAATATTTTTAGGACTTATTTATCTAATCATATCTTTATACAAACCTCGAAATATATAAGTGCAGATTTTGGAGAAGAAGTCTTTTTACTCCAAATTT
>JBBTZE010000048.1:0-1465 GCA_038061545.1 Patescibacteria group bacterium
CTAAAAATAAAAAACCTTTTACTATTATCATGCCCCCACCAAACGCAAGTGACCCGCTACATATTGGTCATGCTAGAGAGGTTTCAACCCAAGACATCCTGACAAGATTTCATCGAATGAAGGGTGATCCTTTGCCCGGCTTGCCGGAGTTAAAGATATCAACAATCTTACCAACAAGCCAGATAATGTTCTCGTCAGGAATATATCGTTTAACAATACCCATAAGAATTCGCTGATCAACAGATGCAAAGAACTTCCTCACGTCACACTTGAGTACCCAGGCCGTACGAGTATTGTTTTTGCTTACTTTATAGCCGAAGTCGCGGAAACGATTGACTGCCTTATGAGTTCCCTTTCCGACTCGGCATGAATATGAATCAGGAATAAATGTACGGTTAAAAAAGGGGTAAAACATTCGATAGACTGCATGGTGAAGGAGACGATCGCGCACGCTGGCTTTGTGAATTTTACGAGGCTTTGGGTCGGAGATATTAAACGCATGATAACTTCCATGCCTATACGTTTTCTCCATTAACTGACGATGGAGCAAGAAAATTTTATTAAAAATCTTGTATTGAAATTTCTGTACGTCACGTTTATTTCTCTTGCCCCTCAAAAACTCCCGCCAGGCACCAAGCAGATTTCTAATAGAAATGATATCCTCATATTTGTAATGCCAACTTATCTGCCCGTTATTGCACATGCCGCGAAAGTATACAGGGATTGGTATCAATTTCGCGACCATTTACCCAAGAAATTCCGCTGCACCTTAGGAGACAAAATAGATTCTTTATTTATTGAAATCCTGGAGCTCCTTTTTACAGCAAGCTATCAAAACATTGAAAGCAAACTACCAACAATCGAAACGGCTATTAAGAAAACTGATGTCTTAAAATTCTTTCTCCAAATTGCTTGGGACATACAAGCTCTTGACGACAAAAAGTATATTTTGCTTTCGGAACAAACCCAGGAACTTGGGCGTATGGTCGGAGGATGGAAAAGACAGTTGCTAACCAAAACCCCGATATGATATCGGGGAAATCCGGGAGTTTCAGGAGGTGAACCGGTTACCAGCATTCCAAGTGTTGTCCAGCCGCCAAGTGTTGACGTTCCACTTCCGATTGCCGGAGTTCCAGTTAACATTGACGAGAACGACCCCGCTAATGTATTTGAAACCCTCTATACCACCATCCTTTGAATACTCTCGGGATTGAATCGAATTCGGGAGATATACCTCCTCCAGTTCCAAATACCAACTACCGATTTTTTAGTTTGAAACCTTTATACGGAAGCCGTAACCGCCGCAACGCCAAAGATTTCCCGGTTATTTTAACACAAAAAAATAACCCCTTGATCTAGTAGCACTAAGTGCCAAAGGACCAAGGGGTCAGGGAACCAAAATCGGTCAGTTGCAGGAGGTGAACCGGTCCCCAGCATACCAAGTGCAGCCCAGCCGCCAAGTGTC
>JBBTZE010000049.1:0-1049 GCA_038061545.1 Patescibacteria group bacterium
ATACACAAAAGTTTTTCTCACTTTTTGACGGCGGACCATCTATATTTTTACTTCTAAGAAAAAGGGGATAATATCTCCTTAGCCTTGACAATCTCATAGTAAGATGTTATAGTGTTTCTACGTTCCATGGCTGAGGCACGGAAACGTAGCTTTGGCGATAGAATTTTATCTGGAGGGCACCGCAAGGTGCCCTTCTTCTTTCTAAAAACTATATGTTAAATACAAAAATCGTACTCGGATTATTTCTTGGGGTGATTATGCTTTCACTTAAGGCAAATGTAGCTATGGCGAAAACTGTTGAATCTGGAGCTTCTGCCTCACTCAAAATTAATCAGGATAGCCCGTTTTCTGAATACAGAGTCTTGATTTTAAGAGAATTTCTTGGCAGATATAACTCACCCTTAACTCCATACGCGCCTGAGTTTGTGGCGGCGGCTGACGAGTACGGAATTGATTACAGGTTAGTTCCCGCAATTACCGGGGTTGAATCTACTTTTGGAAAACGAATTCCCTCAAAATCATACAATGCTTATGGCTGGGCAAACGGGGAATATAAATTTAGCTCATGGGAAAACTCGATTGATCATGTTTCCATGACTCTACGCACAAAATATATCGATAAAGGCGCTCCAACTATTGCAAAAATTGCCAGGCGCTACGCGCCTCCTTCCTCAACCTGGGCAGGAAAAGTAAAATTCTTTGTTGGCAAAATCGATTCACTGCCAGTCTCTTTCGATATATAATATCCTCATGCCGGGGTGGTGAAATGGTATACACGCTAGGTTTAGGACCTAGTGCCCTCAAAAGCGTGGAGGTTCAAGTCCTCTCCCCGGCACACACGTACTGTTTACGAGAGCCGTAGGCGAAAGGAGCGAAGCTCGGGCCGTATTCCGAAAGGAGTAGAGGTTCAATTCCTCTCGGGGGCACAAGCGTGTAGGTTGAGGCTTTCCGAAATCCTGAAGCGAAGCGTAGGATTCAAGTCCTGTCCCCGGCACAGCAAAGTGATACAATAATTTCATATAATGCCATGGAGTTTAATCCTGTCCATA
>JBBTZE010000050.1:0-3648 GCA_038061545.1 Patescibacteria group bacterium
ACCGATTGGAATGAGAATTCTTTTTTGAACTCGAGTGATTTTTGGAATTTAACAGCCATTGGGTTAATAAATCCCCGTATAAACCCAACACCTGCGATTAAATATAATAGTGATGAAACTTGCGGGGATCCAAAGAACCAAACAACAAATGGAACACTAATTAGAATTACTATGGAAATTAATATTCCACGGAGGATCGAAACCACCCAGGCGCTATCCAAATATTCCTCCAGTGTATCTTTTTCCTGGATCAAAAAAACATTAATCCCTGTTTCTGTCAGCATTTCCAAAAGGCCAAGGACAAGAAGCGCAATGCCGTATGTTCCAAATTGGGAGGGAAGAAGAATCCGGGCCAGTATCGCAATCTTTACTATCGCAAGGCCTCTCACAATGACCCGTAAGGTGCTCATCCAGCCCAAACCCGAGAGTGTTTCCTTAAAATAACCCATTAACCAATTATACCCGATATGAAGCCCGATATTACACCGAGGTCAGAGACAATCTGAAGAACAATTCCCCAAAATCCGGCTTTTCTGTAAGCCCAAGTAAAATAAAGCAATAAAAGTATAACAAGTAGATAGGGTAATGCAGGATTAGAAAAGAAAAAAACAACAAGCAAAAAGCCAAAAACATAGCGTAAAAGAACAGATAATGCCTTAATATTGTGCGACGCAAGTCCTTTTTTGGGAAGTATAAATATTTTTGTCCGTGCATCCCACATCGCATAACTTCTAATTTTTTGGTAAAATTCCATTATTGTTTCCGGCATCCCCCACTCTACTACCGCAGATTTTACTCGTGCGTATTTCATGCCTAACTTGAGCGCAGAATAATTAAAGTAAGTGTCCTCAGCGGAATTTTTTTCTTCATCAGGAAATCCGCCAACTTCCTCCCAAACCTGCTTTCTAAAGGCAACTGAGCGTGTGGAAGGCAAAAAAGTCATATCAAACTTGGATGGCGTTGTTCCAAGATAAACTGCCATCGCCTTTTGGACAGGGGTCCCCCCTGTCATCTTGTAAAATCCTGCTGCGATATCCACTTCTTCAACGACAAAGGGCGCTGTTATTTTTTCCAGCCAATCTTTTTGGGCTACACATCCGGCATCTGTCATGGCAATTATTTCATTCCTAGCCATTTCGACAGACAAATTCCGCCCTTTTGCCCTTGGGCACTTTTCTTTCAGAAGCTTAATTCCTCCAAATCTTTTTTGATAATGATTTATTATTTCAACAGTTTTATCCGCGGACCCTCCATCCACAATTACAATCTCAGAAGGTTTTTGTGTCTGAGCAATAAGTGAATCCAAAAGTGAACCAATTGATCCCTCCTCATTAAATACTGTTATACAAATCGATATATTCATCTGCAATATTGTCCCAAGTCGGGAATTTTTTAACTTCTTGACCGTTTTCAAAAACGGTTCTTATTTCATTCCAATAATCTTTTTTAAGAGGGTTATTTGGGAACACTTTTATTTTACATCCAAATGCATTTGCTTCAATGTAGGAAAGGTACCCTCCGGGTACGCAAATTTCTGCTTTTTGATAGAAAGGTTTTGGATCGGTAAACCCATGAACAGTTCCATATTTCGCACATTCGCCTCGAAGCTTTCCATCCCCAATAAAATCTACTCGGTATTTTTTGCTCCCCTTGAGCCACTTTAAGAATTCAAGTACCCCCGTATCATTTTCAAGTCTGCCAACAATTACGATCGAGTGCATTATTTTTGTACCACTGTAACGTAACAATGGGATACCTCCGTAAATAATTTTATTTGATTTTATACCGTAATATTTTTCAATATATTTGCCAACCGCAACACTCCCCCAAGAAAGTTTGTTTGCGATTCTTTTGAGAACAATATTCTTGAATGGAATAGGATAAACCCCTTCCCATCCATGAAAAGTCGGAAACACGGGCTTATTTGGATAAATAAACCTAAACGGTAAATACCAAATAAAGACGTCATGACAATGGACAAGGTCCGACCCTGTCACTAAATGGCGATTTTTGAAAAGCCAAAACCAAATATAAATTAGCCCCAGGAACTTAATGTGTGGATATTTTATATCCTCCTCCGAAACTGTTGTTACTTTGTGTGTTTTTTTCCTTAGACTTAGACTGATTTCTTGAACGTGCATCTCTACTCCTCCCACATGCGGCCATTTATGTTGTGCGAGAAAAAGGATGTTCATTTTTTTTTGGCTACCAAGAAGATATCAGATTCTCCGAAAACTGGAATTGTAAGGTTATCCAAAAACGTAACAATTTTAGAAATTGGCCATTTGTTAAGAATTTTTAACAAAAACCCTCCTAAAGAATTTGTAAAAAGAAAGTTTCTTAAAATACCTTCAGTCTTTTTGAGTTCCAAAATTTCTAAACCCACATCTGTAAATAACTTTCTAAAACTATCCTCTGTGTATCTTCTTAAATGTCCAACCTCTTTATCAAATATTTTTAAACTACCCAGCTTATATAATGGCGAATTTTCCGATGGTGAAGAAGCAATAACTATTCCATTTTTCAAAAGTAGATTTTTTATCTTTACAACAGCTAGTTTATCTTCTTTAATATGCTCTAATATTTCAGTGCAGATAATTGTATTAAATTTATCAAGTGGAACAATTTTTGGAAAATTCATTCTTTGAAATTTTAATTGTTTCCATAAACCAAGATTGACTGTGTTTTGCTTTGCAATAGAAATTGCGTTTTGAGAAATATCAATTCCAGTAACTACATTTTTTAATGTAGCCAAATAAAAATCTATCGTTCCCACACCACAACCAATGTCTAATATTTTTGCTTTATTTATGCTGTGCTTTCTTAAAAAATAAATTAAAGACCGATAAGTAAAATCATTTTCATTGATCACACGTCGTTGTACCTTCAAGTGTGAGTGATAGTGATCGTAAAATTTTTCCACATTCATAAAACGATTCTACTAAGATAATGAGCAAATAGCTATTGACATATAGTTATATTTATATTTGGTGAAGGGGGAAGGTCTTTTTGGATTAATTCCATTTAAAATTCTTGAAGAAGTGGTAAAGCCTGTAAATTCCAAGTCCTGCAATAAAGACAATAGCCGAGCCATAGAAATACGAATATGGACTGGTGCCGATATCTGTCCCTAAACCAATTGAGTGAACTGCCCCAAAAAGAAAAACTAAATAATTGAAATAGTGAAACTTTTTCCAGTGCAAACGCAAGAATGGAGTTTGGGTCCGAAGAAGTGCAGTGGCCACTATAGTTGTCATAAACCAAAAGGCGAGTCTGCCAAAAGTAAGATAATACTCGCGAGCGGGGTCGCAAAGAACACAGATATCAACAAATGCATAAAATGGATCAAATCCGTGGCCGGTAAAATAATTAAATAGTATAAAAGAAGATATATGGCCAATAACAAGTGCGTAAATTGTGATTCCCTCAAACATATGGAATGTGTAAATCCACCCTCCAAACTTTTCTGTAAGCTTTTTTATAAAAAATCCCAAACAAATTTGAACAAAAAGCATGGAAAAAATTGTTAGACCCAATACCCGTTGAGCAATATTGGCAAGATATGCATTTGTAAATGCTACGTGTCCAAACGGGATATTTTTATAGACGGTAAAAACCCCAATAGATAAAAGCAAAATGTATAAAATT
>JBBTZE010000051.1:0-19977 GCA_038061545.1 Patescibacteria group bacterium
CAGTAAGTTTGAGCTTCCCATGCCTGTCTAGTATATACCAACTTCGCAATATTGTGAAAATAATTTAGTGTTTCATTCCCCACCGCCAGAAAGCTCCAGGGTTTTAATTTCCGGCAAGCTTTTACCGATCACTGCCTGCAAATCCCCATACATGCCATGTGTATGATCAACCACTTTTCGTATTTCTTTTTCCTGCCTTGCCCATTTAACATTAAAGTATCTTTTTTCCTTTTCTAATTCCTCCTGCAGATTGGTGAACGCGTCAACAATTCCTTCAACCCTGTTTCTAAATTCAGTTCCAGTTAAATATTGGTATAAAATCTTCATTTTTTCGTCTTTACCCTCGCTCGACTGTCTTTCATTGTGCAAACTGACCAAGTTATATCTCAAAGACCATGAGAGTGGAATAAAATGTTTCCAGCTTACAATCCAAACTCCGTCTCTGTATGCAAAACTTTCAACTCCTTCCGGCAACTTTACAGATACCAACACCGCCAAATCTGCTTTTGCTTGCCTTTGATCTTCTTTGAGTTTGCTTATCCAACCATTACTCCACTCCGCATTCTTGCTCTCCCATAAAATGGTTCCACAACCTCTTCCAAGCTTATCTATAACTTCTTGTGAGACATCAGCACCTCTTTGACCTTTTTTAACCTCAAGAATTTTATCTGTCGGGAATTCACTTCTAAGCTTTGATTCAAGTTCCAGCTCTAATGTTTCACCTTGAGTTTGCTGGGAACCCTGCTCTAACTTCTTTCTTAACTCTTCATTTGCCTCAACGATATCGTGCATTTTTTTATCTTTTTCCAAATCTTTCAGTTTATGCTCATCTTCCGCTTTCCGTCTAGCTTCAGTTTTAATCTTTTCCTCCTCGTCCATCAGTTTCCGTTTCATCTCAATTTCGCGGTCTTCATCTTTTTCCCTAAGCTTTCTTACCTCATCAATAAGTTCGTCAACCTGACCTGATAACTTTTTGTTCCTTTGCTTTTCAGATTCCAAATCTTTTCCAACTCTGGTTGATACGTCTTCTTCGGCTTTTCTCCTGACTTCTTCAAGTTCTGTTTTGTGTTTCGCCTCCAAAGTAGTAAGTACCTGCTCCTCAATTTGATGAGTTAAGGCTTCCCCTGCTTCAAATTCCTTATGACAATACGGACATTTAATTGTGTTTTTCATATCGAACCTTCTAGTATTTCATAGTGCTCTTTAAATGTCTCTTTCATCATTTGTAGTAGATATTTAACATTCTTCTGTGTCTCTGGCATCAAAGACGGATCAAATCCTTTGCCTGTGAGGTGTGATTCAACATTAATAAATTTGTATATAGCATCTTTTTTGTTTTTATCAAATTTTAGTTTCTCCAATTTTCCGTGAATTGAGTCTCCGTTAGGCACTCTGAACATTAGAAAAGTTTCCAATACCTTTCTTGCAATATTTGGGATTGGATAAACCTCTGCCATTGTTGGGTTTGCCTCAAGTGTAAAAAGCATCTTACACAAGTAATGGTATTCGCTTTCATGATTTATAAGTAATGGATCTAGCCTATTTATTACAGCAACGCGGTTATTGTTAACTAAAATGTTATCTACCATATAGTATGGTTTGTTTGGGTGATTTCTTACATATTTAAAGTTTAACCAATTTAGCAACAACCTAAGAAAATCAAAATTGTGGGTAAAGATAAATACCTGCCCCGCGTTTTCGACACTATTTTTTAAAAACGAGAAAGCCTGAAATAGTGAACTTGAATCGAGACTGGAAACCGGGTCATCGATTACAATAACACCGTCGCTAAGACTAAAGTCTCGGTCTTTCAAATGTACAATAAAATAGACGAAGGCTATTGCTGTCTTCTCGCCTTCACTTAAACTATCTGCTAATACACCATTTCTTTTGATTAAGTAGCCACCCTGGGAATCTACTTCAAACACTATCTCTTTGCGTCCAATAAATGTCTCCAGTGTTTCATTTAGCAACTTGCATGCCTTATGTTCCGACGAAATTAGGGCTTTGTTTTCAGCAATTAACTTCCTAAGTTTTAATATTCCCAACGATTTCCCTTCACCGCCATCAAGTTTGCTTATAGTTGAATTACAAACAATAATATCTTTATCGAGTTTTTTAACATCATCGTAAATCTCACTCCAGTAATGGTTCTCTAATTCTTTCTGGGCCGCATCTCTTTGTGCTTGAAAGTTGGCGCTCTTGTCGTTATGAGTTTTTGTTATTCTGTTAATCTCTTTTACACTCTTCTCAAATTTATCGTTGATGTCAATTTTTATTGCTAGTTTCTTTCTGGTTTGGTTTTTTTTGTCATTTAATAATTTAGTCAACCCCGATATTGTCGTTAAAAGATTTACCTTCTCTTTATTAAAAGTTGTAAGTTTAGAAACATATTCCGTTAGTAACTCTTTGTAAAAATTAGCTTTGTCGACGGCGTTAACGGCATTTAAATTTACGTAAATTGCGTTCAATTTACTTATCTGATCATCCAATAAGCTCTTTAATTCTTTGTCTTCACGATTAAAACAATTATTCAGACTTTTAATTCGCTTCTCGGGTAGGTTTTGATCACAAAATTCACATGATTTTGAATTATGTTTCAGATGCAAAGAGAGTCCCAACTCCACCCAACTTGAAATATCAGGATTTTTCTCAAACCTTTTTATTATCAGGGACTGGACAGTTTTTAAACAAAGTTTTTCGCACTCTTTAACAACATCTTTCAAATCCTCTAAGCAGCTTCCGGTAGTAAGTTCATTTATCTTAGTATTCTCCTCCTGTTTTAAAACGGTTAAATTTTTGGTTATTTCCTGCTTAGTTAATAAAGACTTTTTTGAAATAAGAGCAAATGCTGTTTCAGCGTCTGGCTTTCGGTAATTTCTAATTGAAGAACCGCTCGTATTGGCCCCTATAATCTTGGCAACATCCGTAAATCTTTTACCTCTTTCTTCAGCTATTTTTTTTACGAGGTCAACAATTTCATTGCTTTTAACTTCGAGGTCGGACAGTAATTTTTCGTCTACCATTATTTTCGCTACCAACTTCTTATTTTCTTCACCTAATATAAATATGGGTTTTGCTTTATGTCCTAAAATTTCTATATTATTTGAAATGTAGTCTTGGTTGAAAACTCTAATCTTTTTATTGAATTTACTTCCACTTTTTAGTTTCCGCTTATCAAATTCAATTTCGTATTCCAATAGTGGAAATTCTGGAAAAGAACCTTTTTCTAAAATAGAAAACAATTTTGTTAAAGTTGTTTTTCCTGAACCGTTTAATCCATAAAAAAGATTATATCTATCGAAGTCGAACATTGTCTCTGCGTACCATTGGTAATCTGAGAAAATACCTAGGTTTTTAATTTTATTAATTTTTCTGATCATATTTCGTTATATCAATTATTCGCGCCTTATCCATAAAAGTGACTATTGCTGGGTCAACTATTATATCCTCTTGTGCAATGTCTCTTTTCAAATAGAGGCCTTCTAAACTTTTACACCTGCTCAAAGCCACGTATGTTTGTCCGTGCGCAAACGCACCGTCACCCATATCTACAACTACCGATCCCAACGTTTTTCCTTGTGCTTTATGGATCGTCATAGCCCAGGCAAGTCTAAGTGGAAATTGAGTAAAGGAGCTTACGACTTCTTCTTCAACTTTTTTGGTGTTTTGATTATAGTAGTAACGAATTTTGTTCCAAGTTTCTTGAGGAATAGTATGTGTAAATCCATCTATATTCACCTTTATTTCGCCATCTAAAAGATTCTGAACAATTCCAATCGATCCATTCACCCATCTTTTTTCTCTGTCGTTTTTTAGTAACATTACCTGAGCACCCTTTTTAAGTCGTAATATTTCCTCTGTAGGAAAGGCGGACTGTTCCAAATTACCAAAAATTGAGGCTCTATATTCATGTAATTTCTCGTTTAGCTTTTCTAAATGATAATCATTTATTTCATACACAAGTTGATTGGTTGTAACTAAATTGACAATCTCCTGTTCGGGAATTTGAACTTTTGAACGTATATTTAAAGTGTCAAGGAGGGTTTGCTCAACCTTACCAGATCTAAAAGCGTTAAGAATATCTTTGAATGCTTGATCGTCCTGGCGAAAGATGTGTGTTAATTCGTAGATATCCAATTGCGAGTCTTTCCATACATCCGCGTTAAAAAAGTAGAAACCACCGTATGTAGCTTGGAAATATTTGTGCAGTTCTGGATCGCCAACAACAGGCGGTAATTGATACAAATCTCCAAACATTACCAATTGTACTCCTCCAAAAGGAAGTTGATTTCCTCTAGCTTGTCTTAATAAATCATCGATCGCCTCCATCAGGTCAGCACGCACCATTGATATTTCATCAATGACAATCGTGTCGACATTCCTCAGAACGGTAGCCACTCGATAATTCAAACTTAGGCTTTTCTTTTCTACAAAAGAGGGTGGTATTCGAAAAAATGAATGTATAGTTTGTCCACCGACATTAAGTGCGGCGACACCTGTTGGTGCTAAAACTACTAATCTCTTTTGAGAATTTTGCTTAAAATACTGAAGTAAAACAGACTTGCCCGTACCTGCTTTTCCTGTAACGAAAACGTTGTTATTTGTTTTTTCTAAAAGGTCAAAAAGTTTTTTTTGTTCGTCACTTAATTCAATATTTGAAATATCTATCTGTTTTTCATTAAGACGAGGTTTAATCGGTCGGAGAAGCGTGTTTTTATATGTTGTAGGCTGGTCATTGTTTCGTCCAAAAAAATAATACAAAAAACCAGCAATTGCTATAAACCAAATCCACCACATTTTAGACTATTTTAGCACTTCAAGCACAGAAAGGATATTGACCGAAACTATCAAAATTGCAAAGCTGAAAATTTAATGCGAGAATTAAGCGCATTCTCAAATAAAGATGACCAGTATAACTTTCGAATATCCATTAAAGAAACCTGTTATCAGCCATTCGTTCGGCGAAGACAACACTAATGATCCAATAAAAAAGGATTTTTACAAGTTGTTTGATAATAGGCATCCAGGGGTGGATTTCTCAGCTAATACTGGAACACAAGTGTTTGCATCATTCCCAGGAATAGTTGTAAGAAAAGAATTTCATAAAGGAATGGGGAATGTTTTGGGAATTCGTAATGGAAACATTGTTGTACTTTACGCGCATCTTTCAGAGTTCAGTGTTAAACTGGGTCAAATAATTAAAAAGGGAGAACTGATAGCCTTGTCTGGAAATTCTGGCGGTGCAACTACTGAACCACATCTTCATTTGGAAATTCGAGATATCACAAAATCAACTCTAAAAGATATGGTTTTTGATCCTCCATTTGGAAAAGAAATAGAAATTAAACCCCAATTTTCATACAAAGTAAATAACTCTGGAACTGTTAAAACTCTTAGGTTTCTTTCTATAAGATATTTCGGTTCTGAAAAATATTGGGGAAAGATAGCTGAAGTTAATCCCAAGTTAGATACAGATCCAGATATAACATTATCTGACGGAACAATTGTATTGATACCTAACTACTAATTTTCCGGGTTAATTCCAAAATACGGGAAAAGGTCGTTGGCAATTGAAAACCAAAGTGGTGCCGCAGTTTCTGCCGCCCAAGGGGAGGATTGAGGCTCTTTAAGGGTAACAAGCATCACAAACTTAGGGTTTTTGGCCGGAGCAAAAGCAATAAACCTGGCGGTTGTTTTTTCCGGGTCATAGTGCCCCGCAATTGGAATTTGTGCGGTTCCGGTTTTTCCGGCAACAGAAAACCCAGTTGATTTTGCCCATTGGGCCTCCCCCTCATTAACCGCTTTCACCATCATTTCTGTCATTTGTTTTGCTGACTCCGTGCTTATCACTCTTTCTGATCTCTCAAATTTTGTCGACTCACCCCACCCTTCACCTTTAATTTGTTTAACAACATGGGGAGTTGTTAGTATTCCCCCATTTGCAATTGCGGAAACGGCACGAACCATTTGAATTGGAGTAACCGCAATTCCCTGACCAAAGCTGGTTGTTGCCAAGTCCACCACATTCCAGGAACCCTTTTTACGCATTGACGGCGTAACCTCCCCCTGCAAATCTATTCCAGTTAGCTTCCCAATTCCAAATTTGTCCAAATATTCATACATTTTGTCAGCTCCCAACTTCTGGCCAACAAAGCTCATACCCACGTTGTCAGAGTGAACAATAACATCCGTCATTGTTGCGTCCGCATTATATTCATTGTTCCAGGTTTTAATAAAATACTTATCAAGCTTCAAGGGTTCTGCGCATATATCGCACAATGTGTCCGGTTTAACTACGTCTGCGTCAAGCCCAGAAGACATAACCAATACTTTAAATATGCTTCCGGGTTCAAAAGTGTCGCTTACAACCGTATTTTTGAAAAATGTATCGCCATACTTCCAGTATTCCCTGGGGTCAAAGGTGGGAAGCGCGGCCATTGCAATAATTTCACCATTTTTTGGATTCATTATTGTTACCGACCCGCTCTTTGCGCCATATTTTTCCATACCTTCTACCAGTTTTCTTTCTGTTAGTATCTGAACCCTTTTGTCGATTGAAGTCATTAGATCCACCCCGGAAACAGGATTAACTTGACTGCTACCATTAAGAAGAATCGGCGTGCCTCTGGCATCTTTCTCTAGTCCCAAAAATCCGGGTTTTCCTGAAAGCGCTAAATTGTAGTACCCTTCGAGCCCAAAATAGCCAAGATCCGCCCCTTTTTCATCTTTTCCTACAAACCCCAAAATCTGGGCAGAAGAGGATGCCTCCGGATAATACCTTCCCTCTTCCTGCTCAAATGTGATACCAGTAATTTCCATGGCTTCAATGTTTTTTTTGGTCTCACTCTCAATTTTCTGTTTTAAGGCAACCCAAACTGCATCTTTTTTCGACATTAGCCCTTCAAGTCTAATTGTTTCATCCAAAAGCGCTTGTTTATCCTCCGGGTCGGCAGCAAAAAACGGTGCCAGTTTATTTGCAATGCTTTTTTCAGATTGGTCAATTTTTTGAGGGTTTGCAACAACCAACCATGCTTCTGTACTAAGTGCCAGGTACGATTTATCAGCGGCCAGAATATTGCCTCTTCTGGCTGTTACAACTTCGGATGATTTATATTGCCTGTTTGCCTGTTCGGAAAGCTCCGCCCCTTTGATTACTTGCCAATAAAAAAGTCTGGCAATAATAAGGACAAATAATAAAATGAAGATAGAGGAGATTATGAAGATTTTTCCACGCATTTATATTTAAGGAAGTTTTGCAACAGAATCCCGTCCTGTCAAGTAAATCAAATACTCAGGTTTAACAAACCCAAGCTCTGCACTTCTTTCCTGCAAGTCTCCCATTGATATTGACTTAACATATGCGGACTCAAGTTCGCTTCTTTGAGCCAACAGAACATTGCTTGTTTTTTCCAAGGATGCCATTTCAGCGCCTGTTGATACACTTTCTATTGTAATTAGTACCGCCGACAAGGCAAAAATAACAAATGTTGATAAAACTAATACTTTTGTTTTGTGATTTATATATTTCATAATTTGATTTCAAGCTATGCTTATAACTGTAATTTAAGATTTCTCAACTATTCTCAGTTTTGCGCTTCTGGACTTTCTATTTTCAAAAACTTCATTTTCGGAGGCTTTTAAAGGTTTGTAAGTAATTGCTATGGCCTTACTATCCGCAACCAGACGCTTAAAATATTCTTTGACAAGGCCATCCTCTTTTGAATGGAAACTAATGACCAATAGTCTTCCACCGCTACTAATCAGTTCAAATGCTTTTGGTAAGGCATCTCTTAAATTTGTTAGCTCAGAGTTCACCGCAATTCTAAGTGCCAAAAATGGCAATGTCGCAGGATTTAAGTCCCTTTTTTCGGTTTTTAAACCCCTGCATGCTTCTATAAAATTCCCTACTGTTACAATTGGTCTTATCTCACGAAATTTAACAATTTTCCTTGAAAGCCACATTGCTGCACCGGGGTTTAAGGTAACTTCAAAAAGCTCTCTTAACTGGTCCTCTCTAAGGGCATTCAGTAAATCGGAGGCTTTGACACCCGCCCCTTCCCGATCAATCCGCATATCCAGTTCAGCCGATACATTTTCAAAAGAAAATCCGCGTATTTGATCTTTCAGGTGAATATTGCTCACTCCGAGATCAAATATAATGCCTGAAACATCCGTAAACCCGTTCTCTGTAGTCACCTTGTCAATGTTTTCGAAATTTCCCTTTACAAATTTGTAATTAGCTTTAGGAATTTTTTCTTCTTCAAACCGGGTCTTCGAAAGTTTCAACATTTCCGAATCTGCCTCAATTCCCAAAACCATTCCTCCTTTTTTTACAATTGCAAGTGAATGCCCGGCACTGCCAAGCGTTGCGTCTATATACTTACATTCCCTTTTAACGTGCAAACCGTCTATTACTTCGTCAACTAAAACTGATTCGTGGTAATCGCTATTTTTCATTTTTAGCTAACCTTTCTATGTAACTTGCCGCATCCCTTGCGACCTCAGCTTCTTTCTTTTCCCAAAGCTCTTTGTTCCAAATCTCCACCCTATCCCCAATTCCCAAGAAATAAACCTGATCACCCAAACTTGCGTATGAAATTAGCCTGTCAGGTAAAACTATTCTTCCTTGATCATCAACCTCGACTTCATAAGCAGATGCAAAAATAAAATACTCAGTCTGCCTTATTGGTTCAATGATCAACTTTTGCCTTCCTGTTATTCTTTCTAAAAGTGCGTTCCAAGAATCAGTTCCCGTTAGAACCAAACAATTCTCGTACCATTTGGCTAAAATTATTGTTTGACCCAATTTTTGACGAAAAACCGAAGGTATCGAGGTTCTTTTTCCCGAAGTTATACTCACTAGATATGTTCCAACAAACATTTTTATTCATCTGGGCAGATGTGGTTTGAAACGGTTATTACCATTTCTCACCATTACTAACCATTATTATGTTCTTTCACGCAACTGTCAAGGCCCAGTGAAGTAGCTTCACACTTCACGGGCCGCACCCGCAATAATTTTGGCATGAGTCGTTTACGAATAGTACGAGGAGACGAATGCGAAAATTACGGCGGGAAGTGATATTTCACTGTGAACAAAAGATATCAATTGAAGCTAACTCTTATTTTGAAGCGAAAACTGCGTAGCCGTCTTTATAAACTATAACTGAAGAAGGATTGGGCTCGGCAAAAGTCATCATTGTTACATAAAATACACCTTTATTGATTTTCCCAAGATCGTATGTAAACTTTCCATCTTTTGACTGCAAGGTTTTTACCCCCGTCAGCATCGAAAATTCGGTTGAAAGTTTTCCTATAAGCTTTCCTTTACTGTCCCTAAACCTTATATTTACAGTCCCTCCTGTCACTCCCTCGTCATATCTGAACTTGCCTGAGCTCTCTGAACCCAACAGGAGGTCTTTTATAACGTCCCCGCCTGTGAACTTAACTGTACCCGGAACACCCTGCGTACGACCGTCTGGGAGTGTGTAGAGAAGCTCGTAATCAAGTGAGGCTGTTCCCTTAACTTTAATTTGAGCGATTATTAATTTGAGGTAATGCCCATCAACTGACGGCACAAGCATTACAATCGGCCTTTGATCTACCGGAATTTCCTTTGCGGTTTCGTCTTCATCAACCGTACCCGATTTTGAACCTTTAAGCATAAAGACAACTCCCAAAAGAACTAAGATTCCAACTCCGAGAAGAATTAGTGGAAGAAACTTTTTCATGATATTTTTAATGTCATATGAATATTCTTATATTCCTATTTGTCTAGTTTATTTTGGAAATATTCAGTCAACTTGTCAATGGCCACTCTCTCCTGTTTCCCGGTATCCCTATCACGAACAGTTACTGAAGCATCGTTCAAGGTCTCAAAGTCAACAGTTACACACCACGGTGTTCCAATTTCGTCCTGGGCAAAATAGCGCTTGCCGATGTTACCCCTATCATCCCAAGTAACAACAAAGCTTTTCTTCAGACTTTTATAAACTTCGCGGGCTTTTTCGGTTAATTCGGGTTTATTGGCAAGAAGAGGGAAGACTGCAACCTTGTAGGGTGCAATTTTTGGATCAAGTTTTAGATAAACCCTTTTATCATCCTCTTTGTAGGCATCTATCAGGAAAAATAGTGCGGCACGGTCAACTCCACCTGATGTTTCAATAACCCAGGGGGTAAACTCCTCATTTGTAAGATCGTCCCTATATTTGAGTCCATGATTGCCCAAGTCATAATCGCCTCTGTGGTGAATTCCTTCAAACTCGCTCCAGCCAAATGGTGCCTCATATTCAATATCGGTTGCGTATTTTGCATAATGTGCGCGTTTTTCCGGTTCGTGATCCTTGAATCTTAATTTTTCTTTACTCATTCCCAAACTTTGATACCATTTGATCCGCTCCGTTTTCCAATATTCAAATGTCTCTTTGCTTTCTTTATCCTGAGGCCTCACAAAATACTCAAGCTCCATTTGTTCAAATTCACGGGATCGGAATGTTAAATTCCCAGGAGTAATTTCGTTTCTGAAGGCTTTCCCAATTTGGGCAATTCCAAAAGGTATTTTTACACGAGTTGAATCAGTAACATTTTTGAAGTTTACAAAAACTCCTTGAGTAATTTCGCCTCGTAGATATGATTTTTCCTTAGGTTCTGTGGTTCCCAAAAGAACCTCTGTCATTAAATTGAAAGTTTTTGCTTCTGTCCAAATATTTTTTTCGCCTTTGTGGGTTTTTTCATGCTCGGAAACTGCTTCATCATTGTCTGCCCTTATTCTTTTGTTGCAAACTTTACATTCCACCATGGGATCCGTAAAAGCTTTAAGATGTCCCGACTTTTCCCAAACTTCTGGGTTCATAATTATTGCAGCGTCAAGTCCAACAACATCTTCACGGCCGTAAACCATACTTTTCCACCACTCACGCTTGATGTTGTTTTTAAGTTCCACCCCAAGAGGTCCGTAATCCCAAAACCCCTGATATCCCCCATAAATTTCACTTCCTTGAAAAATAAATCCACGACGTTTGGCAAGTGAAGTAATCTTTTCCATCACTCCGAGTGACAAGCTCTGCTTATCAATATCCATATATGTTGAATTATACAAGACTACCTATTCAAAAACCAAATGGAGAAATTTAGAAGTGTGGCAAAGCTGACCCAGGCCAAATATGGATAAAGTAGATATGATGAGAATTTATCAATTTTTGCAAAAGCCCTAATAGTTTTGAGAATGTACACCCACATAAATACAATAACAATGAACGCAAAGAAAAATTGTTTTGAACCAAAGAAAATTGGTGTCCAAATTCCGTTCAGGAATAACTGAATCCAAAACAGATTTGCAGCCTCCACTACTTTCTTCTTTTTTAGTTCGAGTATTCTGAAAATAGAAATTCCCATTAAAGCATAAAGAATTGTCCAAACAGGTCCGAATAGATAATTTGGAGGGCTAAAAAATGGCTTCGTGAGTCCCGCGTACCAAGTTGGAATTGCTGAAATTGTAGAGACCGATCCGAGAACTCCAACCAGTTCGCAAAGAACAATAAAGGCTAAAAGTTTAAAATATTTTGCTATAATTCATAATAGCAATGTGTATAATTAGAAACAAGCATGTGGCAAAAAATTATCGGCAGCAAACTCTATACTGGAATATTTCTATCTTCAGTTTTTGCCATTGGTTTTTTGGGAGCTTATTTTGGTTTAATTTTATACAATAAACTAAAATCAAATGAGTCTCCGCTAAAAAATCTTACACAAATACAAACTCCGGAACCAACAATTGAACCCATCAAGGACGATGAATCATTTAACACGGTTCTTTTGGGTTCGGGAGGCGACGGTCACTCAGGTGGTGGGCTCACGGATAGCATTATTATTGCCAGTATCAATTCAAAAGACAAAAAGGCAACGCTTATTTCAGTTCCCCGGGATTTGTGGACTCCGGGAAATTATAAAATTAATGCCACAGTAAACAATATTGGCGTGGAAAACCTAAAAGGAACACTTCAAAACATAACGGGCTTAAAGATAAGTAAATACGCCTCTGTCGATTTTTCAGGAATTGTCAAAATTATTGATTTACTTGGAGGCATCGAGGTAGATATTCCAAAAGCTTTTTCTGATAATTTTTACCCTGTTCGCGGACTGGAAAATGAAACCTGTGGAAAATCGGGAGAAGAAATTGCCACACTTCATGCAAAATATTCAGGATTTGAACTTGAAAAACAATTTATATGCAGGTATGAAGAGCTTCGCTTCGATAAAGGACCAATAAAAATTGACGGGGCAACTGCACTTAAAATTACCAGGTCCAGACATGGAGATAGTGATTTTGGGAGATCGCAAAGACAGTTTGCAATTATCAAAGCCATTTTAACTAAACTTATTTCAATGAGAAGCTTTGACAACCTAAAAGAAACTTTTAACACCTTTGGAAAAATTGTTAAAACAGATATTACTCTTACTCAAACCTCCGAACTTCTTAAGGTTTTTGGAAACCCAAGTGAATATAAAATATCAGAAATTCACCTAACTTCGGAGAATGTCTTAAATGAAGGAAAAAGCGCGGACGGGCAATATATCCTGGTTCCAAAAGCAGGTGTAAATAATTTTTCAGGAATTAGAAGCTATATTAGTCAACCCTGAAAGGTTGTTCCTTACAAGATGTAAATATCCTGACGGGTGTCTGAAACTCCAACTTTTTCCGCTTCTCCTTTTAACACCTTCTCCAGGGGCAGACAATATCTGCAACCCTTGTGGGGACATACAAAATGATTCAGTTGGCGCGCCAGTTTTATTCTTTTTGCAACTTCATAAACTCGTTCATAAGATTCCGCCTCATCGGGCAGTTTTTTCTTTACAATTCCGCTATCCTGGTCAAGATACCAATATGACACTTTCGCAACGGCTCTTTTTTGACAGTTTTTTACAAGTAGAAGGTAAATTGGAAGTTGAAGGGAATCTTCTTTTTCCTCGTTTTTCCCGGTCTTAAAGTCGATGATGTGAACCGAATCGTTTTTCGGCAAATATTCCAGCCAGTCAATTTTTCCGCAAAGAATAATATTCTCGTCACTACTTAACCAATAGTTTGGTAAATTAATTGATGATGATTTAATCTTTACTGCCTTATTAACAAGCGGGCCGGGATCCTCCTGTACATTAATTAACATTTGAATTCCCCTTTCCTTATATGTTTGTTCCTGCTCGTGATCCGTAAACCCTCCCAATTTGCCCGAATATTTGGACCAAAGAGTTTCAAATTTTTTAACCAATGAAACTTTGAATCTTTCATCAACGGGAAGTTCAGACAGCGCTTCCAAAACCTCATGTACAGCGCCCCCCAATGCAAGTGGAGGAGCAACAACTGTCATTTTGTGTCCCGTTCTTGGGTCTTTATAAACATTCCTCAAATAATATGCTCTGGGGCATTTTAAAAAATCAGAAATTGAAGAGTGGCTTACCCAAACCGCCTTATATTTATCTTCCGTCATTTATATTTTCTTGAGTGAGGCTACGATTGCGTCGATTTCGGTTAGTACCGCCTGAGTTGTAGTTGCTGGAAGCGTAATTGAAACGTGGCCAAAAGAAGTTGGGGCGCCGTATCCATTTACCCCCTGCTTCTCGCAAACGGTAAATCCTTTTACGTCATTACTGCTTTTCCTCATGAGCTCTCCGGATTGAACGGTAAACTCTATAAACTTTGTAAACCGCGAGGAAGGGCCTTCAACATCGGGATCTCCCGGGTAAAGACAAGGGGCTCCCCCTGTTGCTGCTTGAAGGAGAGAAATTTTATAGCCATCCTTGGTTAAGGTTAGTTTATCGAGTTCTATGTCTCCCGCAGGTGCTCCTTCTTTGAGAGATTCCCAGCCAATTGGAACTTCCAAGGAATATGCTTTAAATACCAAAACGCCGCCGGCTTTTATCAATGACTTGCCGGTTGGAGCTATGGTTGGCGCTGGTGTCGCTTCGATTTGAGTAGAAACTGTAGATACCGCCCGGGGTTTTTGGAAAGAAATGGTTGGAAGCCAGCCCATGAAATAAGCTGTTACGCCAAAACCAACAATCAGTGCAGTTGCTAGAATACTAAAAAAATATTTCATTTCTAAGAAATTATACACCATACTTGCCAAAATCTGCTATGATAAATGTATGGCAGGTTACAAAGGCGCAATTGAAAAATTAACAATTGATAACAACTTTTT
The DNA here is from genome assembly GCA_038061545.1 of Patescibacteria group bacterium. Classification (GTDB taxonomy): domain Bacteria; phylum Patescibacteriota; class Microgenomatia; order UBA8517; family UBA8517; genus JBBTZE01. The sequence goes on from JBBTZE010000051.1 coordinate 14,199, forward strand.
CAGAAAAGTTCTCTTTACAGCTCCCCATTCACAACTGGTACTCATGTCCCTAAAGCCGAATGAAGAAATTGGAATGGAAACTCACCCGGATAACGATCAATTTTTCCGGTTCGAAGAGGGGGATGGAAAAGTAATTATTTCCGGAGAAGAGTTTATTGTAATGGCGGGTGACGCAGCTATCGTTCCCGCTGGGGAGGAACACAATGTAATCAATACTTCAACCAATGCTCCTCTTAAACTTTACACAATTTACTCGCCCGCGCACCATCCGGACGGAGCAATTCATGAGACAAAAGAACAAGCTATGGAGTCGGAGAAAAAAGAAGCAATTACATACTAAAATAGACTTGTTTGAGCTTCCTCTTGTAATTTTGGATAGGAGAAATCAAGTTTAACCTCGTGCATTTCGTTCCAAAAATCTTTGTATTTTAAATATCCGTTTTTGATTACAAAATCATAGATATCCCTTGTGATTGCAACATCCATTTCACAATATTTTTTGAGTTTGGCCAAAGACTGTCTGTCCCTTGCATTCCAATACTTTATTGCATTTTCCCCACTGTCATTTTTTGTTGTCCCAAGAGTTTCTTTGGCTATTGCGTCAAGTGATACTCTTTTTCCATCCTGCTTTCTAATTAAATCAAGAATGTCAAAATGCTTAAGCTTTGGGAAGTGAGCAGGAAGATATGGGGAAAGTGCAGGAACGTCAAAGCCAATTGAATTAAAACCGATTATTCTGTCTGCCTTCTCAAAAAGCTTAAACATTTCAGGAAAGTCCGCCTCCCAAAATGATTGCATCTTGCCGTTAGTCTCGTTGAAATCTTTATCCAGAGTTCTTGAATAAACGGAAGTAATTGAAACACCGAGCAAAGAAGCGTCAAACCCGTCAACCTCATCAAAGAACTTTTTTGTTTCGGTGTCAAATATAATCTCAAACATTAGTAGTATATTGTACCCGATTAAGGCTGTTTTTAAAATGTTTCAAATCAAGCGTTGTGAGGAAACCATGAATGAGCTCGCGAATTCCGAATAGCAAAAGTATGTCTAAGTCTCGCGCCGCATATCATATATCGATATATGATATGTTTAACTGAGTTGGCCCTTACGAAACTCTTTTTTGAATGGATTTGGAACTTGTCCCGATCCTGCCCTTATCGCATAATCAAGAATCTTAAATAAAATTTCTTTGGCAATTTCCCACCTTCTTTGCTTCTCCAGTTTATCGAAAATTACATCAAACCCCTCTTGGTGAGTCTGAATCCAAAGCTTCAGCCTTGAAATAGTGGCCGGTGTCAGTTTCAGGATATCCTGAATTTTTTCGGATTCAATATTATGTCTAAGAAGGAATGCCGCAACTATTCTTTTGGCGATCATCAATCTTTCGGTTTCGGAAAGGATGGAGGTCAGGAACTTTTCCGTGTCGGGGACATTATCAAGATCTTTAAGGAGAAGTGTGAAAGAATCTAATGTATGCTTTTGTATCTTAGGTTCAATTTTCCTTTTGGAAACATGTGGCATACCTAACTATCATATATCGATATATGATAGTCAAGACTAACTAATTATTAGGTCTTGATTCGTTTAACGGTGTCATGGTTAATGAATACTGCGGGCATGCCTTTGACAATTTTAATTCTCCCCACTCTTAATTTACATTCGGGGCAAAAGACATCTGTTCCTACCGGAAGACCCATTACTCCCACATAATCCTTTCCGATTCTGGGTATATAGCATTTCATAAGAAAACCCGGCTTCATTTTTACATATCGTCCGAATAGAAGGTGTCCGTTTTTGCACTCGACATCAATAGTTTTTATTGCCATTTGAAGCTATTTTACCACTTCAAGGATTGCAGTGGGGCCAGATCGAAATGTTTCCGTGGCTTATTGCATAGGCCGCGGTTTGGACAGCCTCTTCTGCATTTACACGAAGATCAGCACTTATATCCTCCCCCATTTTGCGCCGTATGTTTTGCCATGTACTTGATCCGAATTGAAATAGTCCTTTGTAAACATAATTAATGGCTCCAGGATTAAATCCTGATTCACAAAGTGCAATATGGCGAATTACGTTTGGATCAACATCATATTGTCCAGCGAATCTGTCGATAAATTCATTAATTTGCTGAGAAGTAAATTTGGGTACAGGAACTGGAGTTGGAGCCAACGTTTTGGCTGGTGTTGGTTTTGGAGTTGCAGATGGTGTGGGAGAAGGAGTTTCTCTAAGAATTGGTGAGGGAGTAGAAGTTGCAACAGTAGACTCTGCTAAAACTTTTTCTTTGGGACTTCCTCCGTTCATCAAATACAAAGTCACAATTTCCCCTGCAAGAATCAAAAAAAGAAAGCGGAGAATAATATCTTTCACCCTGACATTTTATCACTTCTAAAAAATTAGTTTTTGATTTATTCGGGAAGGAATATAGAAAGTAAGTAAATTGTAAAAACTCCCAATATTACAAAGAGAATTTTTTTGATTGTTCTTGATTTCCCGTCATTCTCGCCAATCTCCGGTAAAAAATCGGATGCTCCCAAATAAAGAAATACCCCCGCTGAAATTGCTAGCATTATGGGAATGATTGAAGTTTGACCATCTCGGGCAAAAAAGTAAACAAATAAGGCGCCCGGGATAGTAACCAGGGATGAGAAAAAGTTTGCTATAAAAGTTCTTTTTCTAGACCAGCCCCGGGAAATTAGTACGCCAAAATCCCCGATTTCATGGGGTGTTTCGTGCAAAAAAGTAGACAAGGCTACAACCAAACCAAAAGAAGGGCTGGTCAAAAATGCGGCGCCAATTGCTACCCCATCAATAAAATTGTGAATTGTATCTCCAAATATGACCAACGGAATAGTGGACTTTTGCATTGTTTCAGCATGCTCTTCGTGATGGTGAAGCGACGCAAAATATTTTTCAAAAATAAATGCACCTAAAAATGCCAACAAAACATATAAATATCCGTCTCTACCAATGTGATCGACGACTTCCGGAATAAGATGAAGTATTGATACAGCCAAAAGCACTCCAGCAGCATAAGGGATTGCATAAATACTTAAAACTCTGGCCCAATCTTTTTTAACTAAAAATACAACTCCTCCAACAAGTCCCGCAACACTTCCCAGAAGTGCTAGTAAAACTAAGATTAGCAATGAATCAGTCATGACTTTATTGTACCTAAGAAGATAAAATTTTACCAACCCTAAATGAAGAGAGGTTTCTTTCAATTACTTTTTCCAGTTCTTCGTCTGGATTTGGAAGGGCTTTTCCATTTGGCCAATAACCCAAAACGGTTAATAGTCTAAGTATAAAGTCAAAGCGAAGTTTTTTGAGTTCTTTTGTTTTTTTTAAATTCTGAAGACTTTGTTGAAGGATATTATAAACTTCATAATTTGCCTCCCCCTCGTGGGTAATTTTACCAATAACCTCCATAAAATAATAAGCGAGGGATACTTTTTTCAAGTTTTTTTTGAGATCAAACAAATCGTCAATTACGATAGCTTCAGTCATAATGTCGAGGCTGTTTCCTGAAACTGCCTGAAAACTAATTTTATTGAAAATCTCGATGTGTCCCCTCTTTTTGCTTCTTATGCGTCTCGCTCCTTTTGCAATCAGGCTTACTCTGCCGTGAAGTTTTGAATAAACCGCTAAGATTCTGTCTGCTTCACCATAACTTCGCCTGGCTAAAACTATTCCTTCTGAAGTATAACTGCGAGGCTTCATTTAGATTCCAATTTTCACTTCCTTGTCCGTTTTGAGGAGAAATTCTTCTTCGTGGCGACCTAAGTTGATTGTATAAAGTGGTCCGTCTGTACCAGGCTGTTTTTGAATTAGAAGTTTATATTCCTTTGTCATTTTCATTGGAAGTTTATATTTGAATGTAACTTTGGCAACTCCTTCGGGTCTTAGCTGAAAGTATCCCGCAAATACAGTTTTGTCCAAATCGGTGTATGCATCCTCTTTTGCTTCAAGTCCTTCTGCTCCCAATGGCTCACTTCCTTTTGGAACATAAACTCTTACCCAATTTGGAAGAACAGAATTAAGCCAACCATCATATTTTTGAGGGTTTTTGTAAACAATTGTTACTGTTTTCTCGATACTTCCATCCTTTTTTACCACAATATCCTGAGTTACCTCCTGGGTTACATAAAGGTTTGATTTGCGTCCGCCCAGATTCGCATCATTGATGTGTAGGAAGTCTCCTTCATAATCTTTAATCGTTCCTCCAATACCAAAATCGGAAACCGCAGACTGTACTTTTTCATCCATTAGGTAGAAAAGTACATGCTTTTCCATAAGCGATGTGAATCCCGCTTCAAAAAGTGGTGCCAGTTTTTCTTTTGGCTGCCCCATGGCATTAGCAAGGACTGAGTTCATGAGAGGGCCAATAATTTTTTTTCTGTTATCAGCGTTTTTTGGCTTAAGAATGATTTTTCCGGTCAATGGATCCCAAATAATCGGCCCCTCAACATCTGCATAGCTTTCAAGCTCATAAATAACACCAGGACAATCACACTTTGGTTCAATGTTGTTGCTGAAATTTCCATATCCCGGTACTCCAATTGGTCCAATTACTTCCAAGAGGTTGACCAAAAGCTGAGTATCAACTGCAATTATTCCATCAATTCCACCTATTCCAACTTCTTGGCCTGCTTTATAAACATCAGCCATGCTCACCGCAAAATCAGGCGACCAATTCATGTCCCTATATCTTAAATTCTTGGAAATTACATACGGACCTTTTATATATTTAATAATTGGGTCAGGTGCGGGAGTTGACGGCTTATATTTTGCATCAATATTGTAAATATCATCAGAGGTAGTTGGGCTAAACTTTGCTTTGTCCACTTTCATTATTGAATATCCTGTCATAAATCCTCCGGTGGGGCGCAACTCTTTGTCATTCTGAAAAAGTACCAAATAGTTTCTGGGGGCATCCATTCCCAAAAGGTAAGGAACCCTCTCCAGCATTGGCTTTCCATTGATAACAACCGTCGCCACTTCATCAACCAGATTTTGAGCTTTTCTAATTTTTGTTCTTACCTCTTGGCCTTTATATTTTTCCGGGTATCTGTCTGAACTTATTAGGGCTACTTCCTCCTGAATCTTTGCAACACCACCTGAAATTTTGTCTACTTGTGGAATCAAACTTGGAATTGCGCTAACCAAAAAATCTATTCTCTCTTGTGCAGTCTTCTCTCCACTTCCGGGAGTATCTCCGACTGCCCCACTTTTTAGTCCTAAAAGATCAGAGAATGGTTCAACCGCACCAACCACTATTTTTGCAACCTCAAGTGAGGAGTCAGCCGCATTTATCGCATGTCTGCCGTCATTAATGTATCCTCCAAAATAGGGAACGATGCCTGCCCAAGAAATGAGGTTGTAAGTAGATTTAAGTGCTACCACATCATCCTTTACCCTATCTATACCTGTTGCAATGATTTTAAGATCTTGAGTTGCAGCCTCTTCCTGAAGCTTTTTGACGGAATTTGATAAACGAACCCCCTTTTGATAAACCACAAACCCGGAAACTGCAAAGTAAATTAAAATGATTAAAAAAGCACCCAACACTCCCCACAATATTTTGTAGTTAAATTTACTTTTTACCGAAGTATCAGGACGCGGCGGTTCGTTTTGCATTGCCTCGGGAGCAAGAATGGAGCCCTCGTTAGTATTTTCTTTTATATCAATTTTGGGAATTGTGGGCTGCGTGTTATCCATTTATCTATAATACAGTATTACCTAGCACCTTTGCCAGAAATCATTGCCCAGGGGGTTTTGAGCATTA
>JBBTZE010000052.1:0-3402 GCA_038061545.1 Patescibacteria group bacterium
GACAAATTCATCAATTGATTTTGGGGAAAAGTCATTTGTGTATTCGGAGATAATTTTCCGAAGTTTTAAATGCACATCTCTATATTTGTTGGGGTCAGATGGAAGAACTATTAATTTTGGATAGAGAACCTTGCCATCTTTGACTCTCATTCCGGTTTTAATTCCCAACCGTTTTGCTTCAACTGATGCGGCCAATATGCATCCGTTTGGAGTAGTATAAGCACCAACCGCGATTGGCTTACCTCGAAGAAATGGATTTGCTTGCTGTTCAATTGTGGCAAAACAGCTATTCAAATCTATATGCATGATACAACTTGGTTTTGGATTAAAGGTTAGCATCGTTGAATTCTTCAAGTTTCCACAGTAGGCTACCAGTATCCAGTCTAAGTCTAAGAAATACTGTACCCGAAACAACTGAGAAAACGTGATAAAGAGTTTTACCCTCAGTGAAGTGGTGATGAAGCCCAATCTTGTTAATCGTATAGTTTCTGCCTTTCCAAATCATATATTTTGGAGTGTTATCAACCATCCCTACAGTTACTTTTTCATCGATAGTCATACTTATTTATATATCCGAATAAAATACGAAGCAAGTATCTATTTTTGATACAAATGATGTAAAATATCTTTGTGAAGCAATTTTTTATTTATCTTTTTGGCGTTTTAATTTTTGTAGCTATCGGCTGGTTTGGTAATACCGCCTACCATCTTCCAAAATCATCCACTAATCCTATTTCCCAAATCAAACCCAGGCCACTCGAGAAATACAGTTTTGAAAACATGAGTAAGGCTGAGATAAAGTCCTCAGAAATTGTGATTGGAAATGCTGTAAAGGATTATGACAACTTTACTGCATATGAATTTTCCATGCAGTTTTCGCCGGATTTAACTAAAAACCTCAAAAAAGTAACAGGGTTAATAAATATTCCAAAAGGAACTGGAACCCGCCCTTTAATCGTTATGTTTAGGGGATATGTTGATCAGGAACTTTACGAGATTGGAATGGGAACCCAAAGAGCAGGGGAATATTTTGCCAAAAACGGATTTATTACAATTGCACCGGACTTTCTGGGTTACGGAAACAGCGACATTGAATCCTCGGACATCTTTGAATCACGCTTTCAAGCATACACAACAGCATTATCATTACTGAAGACCATAGACGCTTTAAAGGCCAGGCCTTTAAAGCAAGGTGAAACTGTAATTAAAGTTGATATAAATAATGTTTTTTTATGGGGGCATAGTAACGGAGGACATCTGGCACTTGCGATACTTGAGATAACCGGAAAACCAATTCCAACAGTCCTTTGGGCACCAAATTCTGCCAAGTTTCCTTATTCAATTATTTATTACTTAGACGAGGCTATTGATGAAGGAAAATTGGTAATAACAAAACTGGCCGAATTTATGGGCGATTATGACGCCAGGAATTATTCAATCAGGAATTATTTTGAGAGAATTAATCCCGAAACCAAGATTCAAATTCACCAAGGCTTAGCCGATGAAGCAATTCCTGTTATCTGGACAGATTCACTAGTTAAGGCTTTAAAGAATCTTAAGATTGATACAACATATTTAAAGTATCCGGGAGCTAATCATAATTTAACTCCTTCATGGGATAGCGCAGCCACCTCAAGCCTTAACTTTTACAACTCAAATTTGACAAAATAAATAAATTGTCACATTATTAATTACATGAATATTTTAATGAGACTTGTAGTTAATGCCTTCGCTCTTCTGGTTGTTGCTTATATTGTTCCGGGTTTTTTGATTGATTCCTTCTGGACCGCGGTTGTAGCTGCTGTTGTAATTGGGATTGTAAATACATTCATTAAACCAATACTTCAGCTGATTGCGCTTCCAATTTCCCTTTTGACATTTGGAATTGCGTCATTTCTTATCAACGTTCTTCTTCTTTGGGGTTCGTCCAAAGTTGTTGCCGGATTTTTGATTGTTGATTTCAACTCAGCGCTTCTTGGCTCATTAGTTTTGTCACTGGTATCTTGGTTTCTTCACAGACTATCAAGGGATTAAAATCCACAAAAAACCAAATTTAGTTTCTTTCGATTTCAATTTGGCTTTCTGCTTAACTAATTAACGGGGAGTCATTGGTTTGGCTTCGTTAACGTTAATGTTTCGACCTTTAAGATCGCTTCCGTTCAATTTTTCAATTGCGGTCTTTGCTTCGTCGTCGGTGCTCATTTCCACAAATCCAAATCCTCGGCTTCTTCCTGTCATTTTGTCCATGATTACGACTGCGTCGGTAACGGTACCTACGCTTGCGAACAAAGCTCTTAAATCATCACCTGTAACGGTGAAGTCCAAGTTTCCTATAAATAATTTTGCTGCCATATTTTAGTCACAAAAAATACCCATTAAAATTGGGTATTTAGTTGATATTTTTCACCCCCTTTCTCATATTCACTTTAAAAGGGATCAATAAGGAAGATGGGCAATTTTGAAGGCTAAAGAGAAAACTCAATAACTTCTAACGCTCTCTACTCCTACGATCCTACAAAGTATAAATATAGTATATAATACATTGTGGCAAATAGCAAAACAGAGATTAAAAAAGAACCGCCGCATTTAGGACTTCCCAAAATGCCCTCGATTTTTTCCGGTGGGAAAAACATGTATGGTAGAGTTTCATCTCCCAAAAGCTTCATCCCACCTCCTGTTCGCGTTACCCAGAACAAAGGAAGTGGTGGAAAGTAAGCTCAGCCTCAGGTATAATACCAAACAATGACCCACAAAATTACTTCAGTCATTGCCCGCGAGGAGGATGGAAACATCCAAATAACATTCACCGTTCCTTTTGTCATTATTGAAAAGGCCAAGGAAGATGCAGTTGCCGAAATGGCAAAAGACACAGAAGTCCCCGGATTCAGGAAAGGCAAAGCTCCTCTTCCAAAAGTTAAAGAAAAAATTGACCAAAATAAGCTTATTGAACACGCTCTGGGGCACATTTTGCCAAAAGCTTTATCTGATGCAATGGTTTCTCACAAACTTAAGCTTGCAATTTACCCAAAATATGAACTTATTAGCGCTAAAGATAATGAACCTTGGCAGATAAAGGCAGTCACTTGTGAACTTCCGGAAATTAATTTGGGAGACTACAAAAAGATGATTAAAGACGCCTCAGGAGCCTCAAAAATAATTATTTCCAGCAAGGAAGAGGTAAAATCAAAAACTTCCGAAGAGAAAGAGGTGCTTATAATCAAGACTCTTCTTGAAATCATTAAGATAAAAATACCAAAGATTTTGATCGAAGAAGAGGTTTCTGGCAGACTCTCCTCTCTTCTTGCCCGCCTTGAAAAATTAGGCCTTGCTCTTGAAGGTTATTTGTCCTCAATGGGAAAAACCGTTGATGTCTTAAAATCTGAATATGAGGCGCAGCCCAAA
>JBBTZE010000053.1:0-1505 GCA_038061545.1 Patescibacteria group bacterium
GATGTAATTTACATTTTGGATAAAAACAGCAAGAAAATTGTCAGTGTGGAAATTGATGGTAAAAAAAGCAAGGTAATTGCTTCTCAGGATAATGTGGGGGATGTCGCCGACATTGCCTCGTATGAAGGCAGGGCTTTTATTCTTTCCTCTGATGGAGTTTTTGAAGTGGGGAACACGCGTGAGAGAGTTATTGAGGGGGACTGGGGCGGAGAGGCGTTTGTTGCCGCCTACACCGGAAATTTATATATTTTGGATAAAACAGGAAATTCAATTTACCGCCATTCCGGGAGTGGCGCAGGTTTTGGAACAGGCGCAAGCTGGATTACCTCTGGGACAAAAGTGGATTTTTCTGATGCTCTAGGGTTTGTGATAGACGGCTCAGTTTATGTTTATTTTATGGACGGTAAAATATCAAAGTATTCGCTTGGCAGTCCGCAAAACTTTGCAATTTCCGGAGAATTTCCAGAGGTCACAAAAATTGATTCTATTTATTCAAATGATGAAACGGAGCATTTGTATCTTTTGGATAAAGAGGGTAAGCGAATTGTGGTTACGGACAAAAAAGGCGGCTACATTGCTCAATATGTTGGAGATAAAATAGGGGAGGCAACCGACATAGTTGTTTCGGAAAAAGAGAAGAAAATAATATTAATTACCGGGGACAAACTTCTTTCAATCGAAATAAAACACCTTTGATGTAAAATATAAGGGTGAAAATTTTTAATAAAAAAGCTAAATTTGAGTTTGAGCTCACGGGAGAAGGGGTTGAGGCTGGAATTTCTCTAAAAGGAGCCGAGGCCAAGTCCATTCGTGAGAATAGATGTGATATTTCCCAATCCTATATAAAAATTATCAATGGGGAGGCATTTTTGGTAAACGCCAATATACCCGCTGAAGGAATAGTCAACTACAACTCCACACAATCCAGAAAGCTGCTTTTACACAAAAAAGAGATCATCTCGATTACCACCAAGATGAAGCAGAAAAAGTTGCAAATTGTGCCTCTAAGCGTATATAATAAAGGTCGTTTAATTAAGGTGTATTTTGAGCTAGGCAAGCCCAAGCGTAAGTTTGAGAAAAAGGAGGCTATTAAGCGCATGGATGTCCAAAGGGACGTAGAGTCTGAGTTAAAAAACAGTGTTTGAGGGGACGATCGGTTTCGACGGGAAGCTCTTTTACAAAACTGCAAGCGGACTTTGATTTGTAGTCCAAAAACAAGAATCAAAAAACAAAAGATAACGAAAGTTATTCTTTCCAACCACTTTTTGCGTAAGCTGAAGTGATGGCATCTACTGATCTGGATCTCGACCGGATCAACTGGGTGTAAACCAATCGAGATGCTGTTTAAACTTTCGGCTAGAGGTTTAAACAAAAGACAATTAGCCTCACCTTTGATTATCCTTTTAGTTGGTAAGATCATTGGAAAATATAAAAAACTAAATAAGCTTGTAGAAGTTTTGTTTATAGTTTTTTCGGACGCGGGTTCAATTCCCGCCGTCTCCACC
>JBBTZE010000054.1:0-7934 GCA_038061545.1 Patescibacteria group bacterium
TTCTTTCCCACGATTTTCTCAAATTCATCCCTATCAATAGTTTCTTTTTTGAGAAGTGCTTCTGAAACTTTATCAAGTAATTTTCTTTTACTTTTAATAATCTTTATAGCTTTCTCGCGCCCTGTTTCCATAATCTTTTTGATTTCTTTATCAATTTTTTCCTGGAAAGAGGGCGATACTGTTGCCTGGTCATACCATTCTGCTTGTCCAAAATCTCCCATTCCGCTATCAGGTCCAAAGTTAATGGGGCCAAGATCGCTCATTCCCCATTCAATAACCATGGATCTGGCAAGTTTTGTAGCTACCGAAATGTCATTAGAAGCCCCCGTTGTCATTTCATTAAATACCGTCTCCTCCGCGGCCCTACCCCCGAGCATAGCTGCAATTTGATCCAAAATATGGCTTTTTGTGTCGTGGGTACGGTCAGCGGCAGGTGGAATTAAGGTGTGTCCCAAACTCATGCCACGGGCCACAATTGAAATTCGCTGAACCGGATCGGTATCAAGTAAAAAGTGTGTAACAATTCCATGCCCCGCTTCGTGATAAGCAGTAATTTTTTTATCTTTATCCGACTGAATTCTTTTTTTGGCGGGACCTAATTTCACCTTTGTTGCCGCCTCTTCAATATCGTCCATTTCGATTGATTCCTTACCCTCCCTGGCCGCCCCAATTGCCGCCTCGTTGAGCATATTTTCCAAGTCCGCCCCGGAAAATCCAACAGTCCTATCCGATACACTTTCCCATTTAATGCCGCGTCCTATATGCTTTCCTCTTGCGTGAATCTTTAGAATTGCTAAGCGCCCTTCTTTGTCGGGCATGTCGAGTACCACTCGGCGATCAAATCGGCCGGGACGAAGTAAAGCTGGATCGAGGAGGTCTCCACGATTAGTAGCTGCGAGAACAATGACTGATTCATTTGGAGTAAACCCGTCCATTTCAACCAAAATTTGGTTTAGTGTTTGCTCCCTCTCGTCATGTCCGCCAACAAAACCACTTCTTCCTCGGTGACGCCCGATCGCGTCAATCTCGTCAATAAAAATTATTGCAGGGGCTGCAGCTTTTGCTTGTGCAAACAAGTCCCGTACTCGGGAAGCTCCAATTCCCACAAGCATTTCCATAAATTCCGATCCTGCCATTGAGAAGAAAGAAACTCCGGCTTCTCCGGCAACTGCTTTTGCCAAAAGTGTTTTACCAACTCCGGCGGGTCCAAATAAAAGCACACCTTTAGGCGTCCTTGCCCCAATTTTTTTGTATTTGGCTGGGTTTTTTAGGAAGTCCACAACTTCTTCAAGTTCTTTTTTGGCCTCATCAACCCCTGCAACATCGGCAAAAGTTATACTCTGCTTACCTTTTGCAAAAAGTTTGGCCTTACTCCTTCCAAAAGAAAACACATCCTGGGCGCCTTTACTCTGCGCTCTCATAATGAAGAAAAAAAAGGCTGCCATCAAAAGAAGTGGTAGTACAATTCCTGCAATATCGCCGAATACCTTAGTTGTAGATTGATCCAAAACTGTGAATTTTACGTTGGCAGGATCAATTTTTGATTTTTCCAGGAGGTCAGAAAAGCTTTGCGCGTCCTCTTTTGTTGAAAACTTGGTACTCCCATCTTTATAGGTGACAATTAATTTTGAATTTTCGATTAAGACCTTGTCGACTTTATTGTCTTTTATGTCCCCCATTAGTTGGGATATCTCGACCTTGTTTGTAGAAGTCATCTGAAAGCCTGTAATTACTACGGGCAGGACAAAGAAAATAACCATTAGGGTAATGGCAATTGTCCAAAGATTAATTTTGATTTTGAGCTTAAACGGGCTTTTGCCTTGCGGAATATTGTTTTTCAGAAATTTCTTGGGATCCATACGATCGTCAATTGTACACCATTACCTCACTTTTGTCCCATTCGGAACTTTCTTAATTGGGGAGAGAAGAATCGGAGTTTCATTTTCTTCCTTGCCTGTTTTGGCGGGAACGGTTGCCACCATCATCATTCCCTCACTAAAATCTCCCTCGGGACCGATTTTCTTAGGTTTCAAGTTAACTATAAAAAGAAATTGTTTTCCTTCAAACTCTTCAGGTTTATAAAAATTAAGCATACCTGTGAATATTGTCCTCTTCCCAATTTCTTTTCCTAGATCAACCTGAAGTTTAATCACCCAGTGACTCCATTCGGGAACATCAGCCTTGACCACAGTTCCTATACGAATATCTACTTTCTCAAAATCTGTGAAGGGAATTGTATCCATTTTATTTGAAGCCCATTTTTTCTTTTACTTCTGCCACGGTCTCTGAAGCCATTTTGCGGGCTCTTTCCGCCCCGTCTTCCAGGATTTTATCAACCTCATCAGTATGAGTTTCAAAGTATTTTCTCTTCTCCTGAATTGGCTTGAGTTCCTCATAAATAACACTTGCTAATTCATCCTTAAGTTCGGAGTATTTAATACCGTTTGATGTATATTGTTCCTCATATTCTTTACGCTTTTTCTGTCCCTGAAAAAGCTCTACAAACTTAAGTAAATTGGCTACTCCCCCATCTTTCGGAACTTTGTCCCCCTTACCAGAATCAGTCGGGGCATCTGCGAGACGTTTTTTGATTGTTGAAAGATCATCAGTTAAATTAATAAAACTTCCCTCAACACTTTTACTCATCTTTCCTTCACCCGAAAGACTTGGCACATATTCTCCTTTTGTGGCAAACCTTTTTGGTTCCGGAAAATTGGTGCCATATTCTGAGTTCATTTTCCTTGCGATTTCCCTGGCAATCTCCAAGTGTGGCTCTTGGTCAATTCCAACAGGTACAAGTCCGGCTTTATAGATCAAAATATCTGCCGCCATTAGGATTGGGTAATAAAGGAGTGCCACGGTGTTACCTTCCGGATACTGGATGACCTTTTCTTTGTAGGTTGGAAGATGTTGGAGGCGGGCAATTGAAACAACAGTAGACAAATAGTAGGCAAGCTCACTATGCTCAGGAATATCAGATTGGATGAATATTGTTGATTTTTCGGGGTCAAGACCGGATGCCAAATAATCCATAACAACTTCTCTTGCATTTTGCCTTAATGTTTTTTTGTCATATGGAGTGGTTACTGCATGCAAGTCTGCAACCATGTATAGAGTGTCGTAAGCGGGATCATTTTGAAGCTCAAGCATGCCGACAACAGCCCCAAGGTAATTCCCCAAATGGAGCCTGCCTGTTGCCCTGATGCCAGATAGGACTCTCTGTTTAGCCTTTAATATCGATAATTCGACGATTTGACTATTTGGAATCTTTATCAAATCTTCAGATTTATATTTTGTTGTAATTAGAAGACTTCCCGAACCCCCATAAACATACTCATTTTCAAAAACCTTCTTATCAATAAACGTTTTAAAACCTGTTAAGTAATGAGCAGCCCCAGGCTGTAATCCTGTTAACTTGGTAAACTCATCCAAACTGGCAATTTGCAATTTTTTAACATTTATTATCTTCTTTGCTTTTTCTAAATCAAGCTCAGTATCCCCACGACGAATAATTGCCACAAAAGAATCGTCGGCCTTCATAAGTAAAGTGGCTGAACTCTCACTAAGAGGAAGGTTAAGAAAATTCATAACATCTCCAACTTCTTTTATGGCTGGATGTTCTATAAAAGAGTGTTCTATACCCAACTCACTTAATTTTTGATCGTAGTCCGTTACTATTTTGTCTTTCATTTCTATTATTCTACATCAAATTTTGCTTCGTCACGAAGCTTAGTAAAAATAATTGGAACTGTTCCATTCGCGATTAGTTTGTTGTCCCCTCCACGATTTTCCTCAACAAGAAGGATATTGCCTCCTAACATATTTACCAGTTCCTTGAGAGCTATTGTACTAGCAGTTTGTTCAGCAATACTTCTTCTGGCCTCTGCTCGCGAATAGTCACTTCCAAACAACTGTTGATAATAAAAATATTGATGATCAACTCTATCTTTTTCAAAAAAATCTGGGTTAACAAACTTTGCACCATGATTTTTTATATCCTTTAATACGGTTTCTCTAAACGAGAAATATTTTGTGCTATTTTTAGATATTAGGCTCGAAATTGTGGTGAAAGAAAAATCGTTAGCATATTTTTCTTTGATAAAATTTATATATTTCATTGCCTCTCGCTTTGCTTTTTCTAAATTATCCTGAGAAACATAGACACTTTCTGCCGGAAAAAGTAGGTCAAGATCATCATCTGCTATCACAATATTAAAGTTTGTTGATATGCCATTTTTCTTAAAAATATCATTCACCTTCTTTAATCTTAAAAATAAATTTTTCTCACTTTTTGGAATGTACTTGCCAGTTACCCCATCCACAACCACGTCACCAATGTCAGTAAGAATTTGTACTCCTCCACTTTTTGGATAAATAAATCTTAAACATTTTATATGTGTCAAATTAATTGTTTCTCCAACAGTTATTGCCCTTGCAATCATGTTTTTAAAATCAAAAGGCACTATTGGTTCACAAATCTCTATTTCTGAAATCTCAAAAATTATTTTTAAGTAACTGACGAGCTCTTTACCTTCTAGACCTAACTTGTTAATTCCGTGGAACATCTCTTTTGCCAACCCTCTAACTTTTTCATTAAAGAATTTTCTTTTAAGATACTCGGGTTCTATACTTTCAAGTGAGTCCTTAATTTTAGCCACTAAAATTCCCGCTGCTCTCTTGCTTACATCTGGATAACCAAATGGAAGTTTTCCGTCAAACTTATTTTTATCCACAAGGTCATGAAGCATTTTAAATTCAGGGCTCTGATCTTCAATAATTTTCCTTACAAATGAATCGTAAAGATTTAAATGCCCACCTGCCATAGTCTTAAGGCTAGAAACCGCAAACTCAAGCAGCGTGTTTTTGTCGGCTCTCTGACCACTGTTGATTTGTTTTTCTGCCTCCTCCTCTGAAGACTTTAGTAATTTACTTAAAATAACATATCCTTCAGAGTCTTCAGAATTCAAAAATTGTCTGAATATCTTTCTTTCGTCGGCTCGTTTTAAGACAGTATCCATACCATCATCTATAAAGAATGAGTTCCTGCTTATTTTTCCAATTCGAATATTAATTCCAAACATAGACACGCCAAACTAACCCCGTGGGTAGGGGCTCCTTTCTAACCAAATCTACTGGCGAAATAAATCTTTTAATTTCCATAAGCGGGCACGGAGGGACTTGAACCCTCAATCTTCCGTTTTGGAGACGGATGCTCTACCCTTGAGCCACGCACCCAACAAAAAAGCCCTTGCAAACCAACGAAACAATTCGTTAATTCACAAGGGCCCTTTCGGGGGTACCACCCTATTCCGTCGCCTTACCAATAAAAAATCCCGCATAAAGCGAGATCGTCTAAAGATAAGGAAACCTTATTCTTGACGAGCTCCGTTAGTTTACGACACTCGTTGCTATCCTTTTTACAGTTTCGCCTCTGTGCTTAACACCTCTTTCGAGTAGCCTCGCCAGCTATTTGGTAGTCCCAACCGACAACCTCAAAGCTTGTATTTAACTAACTTAATTATAGGTTAAAAAACCTAATTGTCAACTCTTGTTGCGGGGCCAGAGGTCGCATCTGGCCTGTGAGATTATGCAATCTGTAATCTCCAATTACTTGGAGTGTCGGACTATATCACCATCCCATTGGGATGCTCGGCGTGTAGTCTCTAGAGGGTCAATTACGACTTCCCTCGGGATTGTCCTTTGCTAGGAGTTCCCCGATATAGCCAAGTTTCACCTTTAACATTGCTGTTAATGTGGCCCATTTTGAGCCTCACGTGCACTGTACACTACCCCGCACGTATCTAACCATGGCTATTATATCACTTTAAAATCATTATTGACAATAACAATTGAACTGGCGTATAGTAGATATATTAGATATATATCGCAAGTATGGCAAAATATGCATTAAGAATAAAAGCAAGAGAAATGAGATCTAAAGGGGAAAGTGTCGGAGGAATAGCGAAAAAATTAGGGGTCTCTAAAGGTACTGTTAGTTTGTGGGTACAGGATGTAATTCTCACAATTGAGCAGCTTCAAAATATAAGAAAAGTATGGATCAAGGGTACTGCGGCGGGAAGATTGAAGGGTGCATGGATGCAAAAGCAAAAGAGGCTGGAGACAATGAAAAAGATGGAGAAAGAAGGAATTGGTCGTTTTAAACATCTATCTGATAAAGAATTTTTTGTTGGAGGGATAGCGCTATATTGGGCGGAAGGTTCAAAAAAAACTCGAAAGTTAGAGATTTGTAATTCGGATCCAAAGATGATCAAATTTATGATTAACTGGTTTAGAAAATATTTTGGAATTGAAACTAACAGATTTTCTGTAAGGATTGGTATAAACGAGATCCATGAACATAGAGAGAAGATTGTGAAAAAATATTGGTCCGATTATTTAGAAATACCTAGTTCTCAATTTCGGAGGACTAGCTATAAGAAGGCTAAATCTCACAAAATATATAAGAATTATGATAACTATTTTGGGACCTTAATTTTAGCAATTTTGAAACCTGGTGAACTTTACTATAAAATGCTAGGCTTAGTAGAAGGATTTGCCAACGTAGCTCAGCGGTAGAGCGTTCGTTTCATAAGCGAAAAGTCGGAGGTTCGACCCCTCCCGTTGGCACCTATATAAACAGTTTCAGCCACCTCTTCCAATTTGGATCAGGCAGGGACTGCTCCTCTATTGCCGTTTTTGGGGCAAGTTTAGCCAAAACCTCATCGTCAGGTAAAATCACCACTGTTTCCCCCGGTCTAACCAACCCCAGCTTGTTTCTAACTTGGGATTCCACAAACTCCACCCCCTGCACGCCTTCCACCTTCCTTGCAAGCTCGTCGTTTTCCCTTTTGAGCTTGGTAATTGCTACCCTTTCTTTGTCCACAGCGCGCCTGATGGCAAAAACTTTACCCACATTTCTAACGATAGAAATACCCAAAATTACGACCAAAAAGAGGCCAAGATAGGTATTTAACCTAGATAATATAGACTTTCTGTCTCCTAAAGCGTCTTTCATAATGATTTTAATTACATCCTGTAATATTTGACTATTGTCAAAACTGGTGTATAATTGGGCTCGTTAATCATAACATGTCACAAGATACAATCAAAAACTTACTACCCAAGTTTATGCAGTCCCTAAAACGTAAGGGCCGTTCTCCTGCGACTATTTTGGCCTACAGAAGCGATCTTTCTCAGATGGTTGATTTTTTGATTGCCAAAAGTAAAGTACTTCCAGATCAGGTAAGACCCGATGATTTGGATAGTTTCCGCGATACTCTACTCGCCGAGAAATATACCCCAAAGTCCGTAAGCCGTAAGCTTAATGCGGTCAAAACCTTCTTTAGGTGGCTAATTTCCGAAAACGTGATTTCAAGCGACCCTTCCTCATCTGTTGCCCATCCCAAAATTGAAAATTCCCTTCCCAGATTCCTCTCCCAAATGGAATATAGGGCCTTGAGGGATGTTACCCGCGGTGATATCAGGATTGCAGCCATTGTAGAGTTGATTCTTCAATCTGGACTTAGAATCTCAGAAGTTGCCAGTGTAAAAACTGCAGACATTAAAGATGGAGTCATGAAGATTGAGGCTTTTGCCACCCAACCCGAAAGAACAATTCCCCTCAATAAACCGGCCCAAGATGCCTTGAATTCATATATGGTGATTCGTCCAAAATCGGACTCAGTTTATGTGTTTATCAGTAAAAACGGCAAACCCTTGGCTGTCAGAAACATCAGAGCCTCAATTTCTAGATATGTTCAAAAAGCTGAACTTCCAAACTATTCTGTGAATGACTTAAGAACTACATTTATTGTGGAGAATCTTAAAGCTGGAGTTGACCTAATTCTTCTTTCACAAGTTACCGGGCACAAAAGATTGTCTACTACAGAAAGATACTTGGAGCTTGCTCAAATCACCGACCCGGGCAAGAAACA